>JAJYHU010000282.1 GCA_021784615.1 Acidobacteriota bacterium
GTTCGGCACGACTGCCTGCCCGCTCAAGGTCGCATTCCTGCTCCCTGCCACCGAGCCGATTGCGGCAGATCCCGCCATCACCGGCACCAGACCTATCCCTACCATCGCTACCATCGTCAGCACTAGTCGAATCGCTTGTTTGTACACTTCATCCCCCTTCGAATGTTGTCGCGTGAACGCCTTCCTCTGCGCTGAAACCCCCTATACGACAGAAAGAACTCTATAATCCTTCTTGCCGAGTGTCAAGGTTTTATTAGAAATTTCTCAGAAATTTAACAATTATCGCCTTCGCTTGCAATGGGCTCTGTCCATAAGCTCCCCCGCCTGAATGGCCCTATTGCAGCCCCGCCTGGGCCAGCATTCCCAAAAATTGTTTTCGGGTCCTCATATCCATTGATTCCGCCACCAGCTTGCCGCTGCGGCTGTAGAGAAAACTCATGGGGATTCCCTGCACCGAGAACAGTTTGTTGACCTTTCGCCCCGGGTCGAGCAGGACGGGATAAGAAATCCTCTCCTGCCGGGCAAAAGCCTGCACTGGGCTCGCGGGCTCGGCGGAGACGCCCAGAACCACCAGTCCCCGGCCTTTGAAGCGCTTGTAGAGCGCCTCAAGATCGGGAATTTCCTTCCGGCAGGGCGGGCACCAGGTGGCCCAGAAATTCACCAGGACCACCTTGCCGCGCAAGCTTTGCAACGTCCATTTGCGCCCCTGCAAATCGCTGAGGGTAAAGTCCGCTTGGCGGCGGCGCTCATCCTGCTCTTTCAGTTCGCGGGCGGCTGCCGCAAATTCCGGCGAGTCCAAAGAAGCCTTCATGTGCTCAAAGCGCACCAGCGCCGCAAGCTCGGCGTAGGGCGCGGCGGGCCGCCCGTGGCTTTCAGCCAGCCGATGTTCACGGAGCGCCCGGGCCAAGGTGGTGGTCACCTGCTGAAGGGTGTCGCGGCCGCCAGGGTCGCCTTCGGTCGAGAGCGTCGCCAGGTCCGTCGCCAGCGCTACCTTGGTCTCCGAAGGCGGCAGTTGGCGGATCTCAAGTGCAAGCGCTTCCGTCTCGCGCCCCCTGGCTTTATCCGGCAAGCGGCGCAGCCCATGCAGCCGCTTGAGGATGGCTTTTTCCTGAGGGATCGAGACGCCGCTCTGTTGCTGCGCGGAGAGGCTCTGGGCGCGCACGGCGGAGGCTCCCGCAGCCAGCAGGCAAAAGGCCGCAGCCGCGGCAATGGCCCGCACTTGCTTCGAGAGGAAAGATTGCAGCTTTGCATTATCCATTCTTAAAATCCTCCTCCTTTCTGAAATCACAGGCCGGCGCGTGGCGCGACACGCCGCCCAGCATACCGCCGCCCAAACCCGTTCGCAACCGTCAAAACCCGCAGAGTCTCTGGACACCAAGGCTCTTCGCTACCTGCTACTGGACGAGTACAATCTGTTGATTCCCCGGCAATGGATGGTATAGACTTTAGCAGTAATAGAGGGGCATGAAATGGGACATGCGAGTCGCCGAGGGATTTCTCTCGCGCTCATTCTGGGACTGAACACAGCTTGGCTCTATGCTGTGATCTGCGCGTCGCTCTGCGCCGCGGGGGTATCCCCTAACGAAATGACCCCGGCAATGAGTGAGCAATGTCACCATGAACAGGTGCCAGGCCCAAGGCAACAGCGTCCTTGTCACAAACCGAACTGCCTCTGGCATGGTCATTCCGCGGGTGTTTTTTTGGTTCCGGCGGGCAATCAGGCCCCTCACGATCTTCAAAGTCTGGCAGGCCGGATCCTCCCATCCGTATTCATGATCCCTGCCACCAATGCGCCCTTTGCTGCTCTCGATACTTCTTCGCATTCGCCTCCTGCCGTTAGCACAGGGCGGACGATCTGTCAAAAGCAATCACTCCTTCGCATCTAGCGCCATTCCATCCTTTGGGCTCACGCGCAATGGATGAAGCCACGCCTGCTCGCGGCGCATAGGCCTGCACCTAAACGGAAAGATCCGGAACAAGGCCAACCCATGCCTGCACGATGCGCTGGCGGCTGGACTCCTACTGTCTGTGTCTTTCTGTCCGGCTGACGAACATAACGCGCGCGGCCGGGACTCAATAGGCCGAGAAGCAACCGGGAACAAATGTGGAGACTGACATGAAAAAATTCGCTTTAGGAATAGCGACGGGACTCGCACTCGCGATCGTCGCCGCGTTCGTTATGGGAATGGGCGTCCTCATGTATGTGGAGCAAGGATATATGGATTCTCGCGCGGACATCCCGCCTTCCTCTTTCGAGAAAACGCAGGCCATGGAGGCCCTGGATGCGTCGCTCGACCGCTGCGCTCCCAAAGCGAAAAATCCCATCCAGCCGACGGCTTCGACCCTAAGCCAGGGAGCAAAGCTCTATGAGACATACTGCTCCAGATGTCACGGGGCGATGGATAGGTCAGAAACCGCGTGGCGGATTCTCCTCTATCCCCCGCCTCCGCAATTTCCAAAGAAGCCAACGGACATGAAGGAATTCGAGAATTTCTACGTTATCAAGCACGGTGTCCGGTGGACGGGCATGCCGGCGTGGAGTGGCGAGTTGAGTGACGCCCAAATCTGGACGCTGGTCACCTATCTCAACGAAATGAAGAAACCAACCTCCGCCATGCCGGGAATGAACCACGGCGCAGAGCCATCCAATGCAGGATCGGAAGAAAAAGGAGGCAGGAAGTGAGTGCCAGTTATCGAAGGGGAGCAACTAAGCTGGAAGGTCATCAGCACGCATTTTTCTTTAGGTTCCTGAATGAGAAAGCGACGCGTTTGTCTTTGAAACGGGCAGTCGCAATCTGCTTTCTGGTGTTCGCATCTCTCAGCGCCAGGCCTTTGCACGCGCAGATGGACCCTTATTTCACCGCCGTCAACACTCCGGTGCCGAAAGGCAACCTGATGTTGATGCTGCTGCCCGACTACCAGTTGGCGCACACCGGGCCGGACTTCCTCACCTACATGGGCATGGCAGAGTATGGCATCACCAGCCGCTGGACAGCCGGATTCATGGCCGAGGGCCAGAAAATCGGCGGCCTGCCCGCAACCTTCGGAGGCCTGCGGTTCAATACCTATTTTCAGCTCTTCCCCCACGATCGTCTCCTGCACCTCACCCTCTACGGCGAGTACGAGGATGTCAACCAGGCAGCGTTGTACAAGATGGAAATCAGCGGCTTCGGCGCCTCGGACCTCACCCTTCCGCTGGCAGTGGCGCGGCGCACTCCGGCGCACACGCTTGAACAGCGGATCATTGCCTATCACGACTGGGGCCGGCTCGATGTGACCTTCAACTTCATCTCAGAAACCGGCCTCCAGAACTACAACAACAATTTCGGCTACGTGTGGGGAATCTTCCGGCAGCCGGCCTGGAATAACATGGGCAGGCAGATGAAGATGCCATCGAGGGCTACTCCGGCTTTTGTCTCCGGGCAACGCCTCGGCTACGGGCTGGAAATGACAGGAGCGTTAGGAAATAACACCCAGTTCGGCTTCCACTGGCCGCGGCAGCAGCAGTACCTGGGCCCGGTGCTCACCTACGCGCTCTCACCCCATTGGTCCTTTCGCCTGGAACCCGAGTTCGGACTTTCCGCTGTCAGCGACCCTTTCGTCCTGCGGACGGGAGTGTCATATACAATTAATAACTTCTTCCATCACCTTGCAGGCTCTCTGTAATGCAGCCCGCTTTCTATTTTCTTCGAAATAAGGATTGAGTCAGAAAATCTAAGGACGTGTAATACCAAGCACTGCCAGGACCGAGGTGTGAAGGATTTGGCGGGTGCAGCGGGTAGCGCATGCATCGCGGTTTTTGCAATGTGTGCGATTCCCGCTCCATTTTATATACCCAAAGGCCCACGGCACAAAATTGGTGCCGTGGTTACCGCAGAACGCGCAGATGAAAGTCATCGGCCAGAAAGCGGACATCGAGTTGCGAGTTCTCGGGATCGATGCACCAGCCTTGCTTGCCCGCGGCGACCGCCGCGTAGTCGAGGCGCGCGAGCGGCTTGCCGCGGCCCGTTTTTAGAGAATTGCCCGTGGCGAGCGTCACTCCCTTGACGGAGCGGCCGGGCGGCAGAATCACTCGATAAGGCCGCAGCCTTGGCGAGTGCCGGACACGAACGTCGGTCCGGGCCGATTGCTGCCGCGCCAGGGCTTCCGTTCCGTCATACATCACAAACGAGCCTTGGGCGGCGCCCGCGGCCGGGAAGACGCGCCAGGTCAGGGCGTGATCGAGCGTGGCG
>JAJYHU010000292.1 GCA_021784615.1 Acidobacteriota bacterium
CCGATCTTCCCTTCCAGTAAAGTGCTGATGCTTCCGGTTTCGGGGCACCCGCAGTCTACCAACAGCTTCCCTACCGCCGCGGCGTTAAGTCCGGGTGGCCGATATCTGGCCGTGTTGAATAATGGTTACGGAACAGAGGACTCGGGTTACCAGCAGTCGATCGCCGTTTTGGACCTCAGTTCGAATAAGGTCTCTGACTTTCCCGATGCGCGCCTGGGGCATCACGCGCACCAAACGTATTTCTTGGGGCTGGCTTTCAGCCCGGACGGGAAAGAGCTTTACGCCTCCATGGCCTCGCGCACAGATCCGACCGGCGAAAAAAAAGAAGATGATACCGGCAATGGGATCGCAGTGTACGGGCTCGACAACGGGCGTCTCACTCCGCAATCATTCATCAAAATTCCGCTGGCACCGCTGGCTCCGGGTAAAAAAGGAAATGCAGATGATAAGGGTTTGCCGCGAGGTAAGACGGTTCCTTATCCTGCCGGCTTAGCTGTTCTTCCTGGAGATCATGGGAATAAACTACTCGTAGCCGAAAATCTTGCTGATGATGCCGTGGTGCTTGACCGTGATAGTGGCAAGATTCTGGAGCGTTTCCCTCTAAGCACCGCCCCGCTTGTCCCTGCTGTTTTCCCGTATGGCGTGACTAACACACGGGATGGGGAAACGGGGTTTTGCTCACTTTGGAACGGGTCGGGAATTGCCCAATTGAATCTGGAGACCGGGAAAGTCGTCCGGATTATTCCTCTTTTGGCTCCTAAATTGTCCACCGCGGCGGGGTCCCATCCGACTGCCATGTTGCTGAGTCCTGACCAGAAATACCTTTATGTGACCCTTACCAATAGTGATCGAGTGGCTGTGGTTGATGTCCATGCGGGCCAAGTGGCAGGCCTTCTCTCCACGGAATTGCCCGAAGAGAAATATGGCGGGACTTATCCTGACGCGTTAGCTCAAACCGCGGACGGCAAAAAACTGTTTGTGGCGGATGCTTCCGCGGATGCGGTAGCCGTCTTTGATATGTCACATTTCGCATCACAGCAAACCGGCGACTTCGCCCCTGAAAAGGCAATGGGTTTTATCCCCACCGAATGGTATCCCACCGCTTTGGCGGTGAAAGGAGATAGCCTGTTGATTGTTACCGGGAAGGGAGAAGGAACGGGACCGAATTCGAGGGTCCTTCAACAGCCTCACAGGAGCAGTAACCATCCTTACATCTGTACCCTTCTTCACGGTTCGGTTGCCCGGGTTAGCATTCAGACCTCGGAAAAGCGCATTGCCGAACTTACACGCGTTGTCGAGCGAAGCAACTTGATGGAGGCGCGGGCGGGTCAGAAAACTCTATTCGAAGGGCGAACGAATCCCATCCGTCACGTTATCTATGTCATCAAGGAAAACAGGACTTACGACCAAATTTTCGGAGATCTGAAACCCGGGAACGGCGATCCTTTCCTGTGCATGTTCGGAAAGAATATTACGCCGAATGAGCACGAGCTGGCCAAACGGTTTGGGGTTATTGATAACTTTTATTGCAGCGGAGAAGTTTCGGGGGACGGACATGAATGGTCCACCGCGGCGATCACGACCGACTATAACGAAAGGACGTGGGAGATCGCGTACCGCGGCCCCGAAGGAACTCTTTCGTATGGACGCGGGGAGTTTGGCGCTAAATCTCTTCTCCATGGCATTCCGGACATCGATGACCCGGGGACGGGTTACATCTGGTCCGATGTTGCGCGGCACGGCCTTACCCATCGCAATTATGGCGAATTCATATCCACGCACTGGTGCGACAAAGGTCTAACCAAGGTTTCGCTCCGTGCCGGAGTTCCGCTCCCTTCTCAAGGGTCGTGCCGGCAGAAGGTGGTTCACCAAGGGCAGCCGCTTCCGCCGAATGTCGGTGAGCCTCACGGATCCCGAAGCCCCTGGCCCTGGCCTGTTCCGATGATTGCTTATGCTGAGGCGAGCAGACCTACTCTCGACGGGCATTTTGATCCGCATTACGCCGACTTCAGGCTCGATTACCCCGACCAACTGCGGATGGACGAATTTATGAATGAATTCAAAGGTTATGTTGCTGCGCGCGAAAGTGGCCACGGAGCCGAACTTCCACAATTTACGCTTATGTGGCTTCCTGATGACCATACTGCCGGAACAAAACCCGGGATGCCGACGCCCTCGGCTTCCGTAGCTGATAATGACCTTGCGGTGGGCCGTCTGGTGGATGCCGTTTCGCACAGTCCTTATTGGAATGACACTGCGATTTTTATACTGGAGGATGACGCCCAGAATGGCGCCGACCACGTTGACGCCCATCGCAGCACCGCCTTGGTGATCAGCAAGTACTCTCCTGGTGCCGACGTCCGGCCTTTTGTCGACCATCATTTCTATACGACGGTTAGCGTGATTCATACGATTGAAGAACTATTGGGGCTGCCTCCCATGAACAACAACGACGCTCAGGCGCCGGTGATGGCTCCGTTGTTCTCGGGACCGGGAGACCAGCCGCCTTTTACGGCCGACGTCCAAAATCGCGAAAACGGCATGATCTACACGATGAACTCGCCTGACGCTCCAGGCGCCAAGCAATCAGCTCAGATGGATTTCTCGAACGCTGACCAAGCCCCAGCGGCCGAGCTCAATGCCGTTCTCTGGCGGGATCGTATGGGAAATACCCCCATGCCCAAGCCGCGTCACGTCGTTTTCCCATAACTGAAGCCCTTGGGGATGCGGCCGAATGCAAGTTGGTGAGTTCTGCTTGACCGGATGTAACGGCAGTAGCCTGCTTATTTCTAACGGTGATTATCAGGCAGACCGCGGTATCCGCTTACCACGCTTGATGGCAGGCACAGGGCTTTCTACCCATAGCGGCTGACCGGGTGGTGGAGCATGAACAGGTTTCCTGTTCGAGGCACGAAAAGCCTCCGGCCGCAAGGTTCCCTGCTACTGTCCGCTGGTCCCGATGTTCTCGCCTTCCAGTTCGTCAGCCAGCGCCCCGGCGTTATAGACCTTGCGGAGTGCCTGGATAATTGCGGGCGCGGCCACAGCCACTGAACGATTGTCTTGTTTGTTGTACACAAAGTAGCCGACAAGGCTTTCGATGTTGCCGTCGAATATGACTCCCACAAGCCTGCCATTGCGGTTGATGACCGGCGAACCGGAGTTTCCTCCCACCACGTCGCAGGTGGTCACAAAATCCAACGGCGTTGAGAGATCAAGTTTATCTTTCAATTGGAGCCAGCGCTCAGGCAGATTGAAGGGCGGTTTGAGGCCAAACCCGTATGCGCGGTCGTACAATCCGTAAAAGGTCGTATGCGGCGGCGCTTTGGTTCCGTTCATGGGATAACCTTTAACGGCGCCGTAAGCAAGACGGAGGGTGAATGTTGCGTCGGGGTATGTGCTTTTGCCGTAAGCGGCAAAGCGCACCCTGCCGATTTTCTCTCCGGCCCGCGTTTCAACACTTTCCACATCGTCTTCGTGCCACTTGATCATGGCAAGGATCTGCGGATTGACTCGCCTGGCAAAAGCGATGAGGGGATCTTTGGACGCGGCGACGGCTGCCTCGCCGCCCTCGATCAGCGACTTGCGGAAAGCTGCATCCCCCATTTGGGTTCCGGCAAAAGCCTGCCGGGCTGCCTGCTGTGGCGTCTGTCCTTCGAGAGCTCGACGCACATAAGGGTCATCAGGCCCCAATTCTTCGCGCGACTCCTCAAGGGCGTCGGCGAGCAGAGCTTGCTCCATAGGGAGATACACCGGCGCGGGTGAGAAGAGCTGGAAGCGCAGGGACGGGAGCTGCGCCTCGTGGAAGCCCCGCAGCCGTTCGCCGTCGGGCTTCTTAACCTGCGCGACGTACTGAACGACGGTCAACGCTTCGTTGGCCAATGAACCTCTTGGTAGAGAGCGAAAGATGTAAGGTTTTAAGTTGGCGGCAAGAGTTCTTACCGCAGTGGCGATTTCGTTCCAGGCGCTGCCGTATTCTTTCTGCCAGGCAGGATTTGCGGCGATGCGGTCGCGAAATTCCTTTTCTTCTTTCTCCTTTTTGGCCATCAATTTAGGATTGCGCAGCCCCATTTCCATTCCCGCATAGGCTTTCAGCGAATTATTGAGGAAAAAGATCTGGCTGGAGGCTTGGCGCGCCTGCTCTGCGCCCAGGGCAGAATAATGCTCGAGCGTTGCCAGCCGCCCATTCAGGATCTGGATCGTGAGCGGGAACACTCGATCTCGCAGCAGT
>JAJYHU010000385.1 GCA_021784615.1 Acidobacteriota bacterium
CATCAGGCTGATTCCTTGGGCGACTTCATTGCATTCAAGGGTGAGTGAAGGGTGGAAGTTGAGCGAGACAGGTGAAGAAATAGACTTGAGCCCCGGAAAGTCCGAAGAGAGAACTGCGGCCGAATCTCGGTGTTCCCTGCACCCCTTTGTTTCAATCATCGTCTGCACGACCGGATTGAGGCCCGCTCTAACCCGCTGCATCGAGCTTCTTGCGTCGCAGGACTGCCGGCGTTTTGAGATTATCCTGGTCCTCAACGGGCCCCCGGATGAAGACTTTGCGCGCACTGTCGCCCACCTTCCCGTGCGCCTTTTGAATGAGCCCCGCCGCGGCGTTTGCCATGCCCGGAACCACGCCATCCCACAAGCAAAGGGTGAAATCCTGGCGTTCCTGGACGACGACGTCTCGATCGATCCGAACTGGCTTCATGAGATGGTCAAGGGGTTTGAAGACCCGGCGGTCGGCTGCGTCACAGGGCGCGTGATCCCTGCGGGCCCTCTCTATCTGGCAAGCGAGCGCGCCGACCGGTATTACGCCAGCGAGCGGGCGCTTTCGCTGTGGACTCTCGACGCTTCCGACCCCAACTGGTATCAGTACATTTTGGGCGAACCCGTCGGGTTTGGCTGCAACATGGCTTTCCGCAAGAGCTTTTTGGAAAACGACTCACTTTTTCCCGGAGATCTTGGGGCAGGTTCGCTTATCGGCGGCGGCGACGAATTTTATATGTTCGTTCAGGTGCTGAAGCGCGGGTTCCGGATCCGGCACGTTCCAGCCGCGGCCGTCACTCATTACTTTGAAAGCGACGTGGACAAGCAGAAAGTCCGCGACGCCCAACTCTTTGCCGGCAGCGTGGCCTTCGCGTTGAAGCTGTTCACAGAGGAAAAGACGCTGCGCTGGGCCACCGTCAAGTGGCTTTTTGCGGGATTCAAAAGGCGCGTGCGCCACATCGTTGCCCAAAAAACGATTTCTTCCGAACCGCAGGAGTTGCTTTCGCCCCGTGAAAAATTGCGGGCCTATCTCAGAGGATTGCGAGTCTTCTGGAATTGGCGCCAGAGCAAACATTCCGCGGGCTCGCGTCCCTTAAGCGCTCCCTGACGCCGAAGCCGCGCCGCCCTGGCAGCTCCAGACCTTCAAATCCTAAAGAGGAATCCGTTCCAGGTAAGCCGCCACGTGGACTTGCCAGCGGAGCTTTTCAGACATTTTTGCCTGAAGGGATTCCGCCGCGTGGGGCTCGCCATGGACGATAAAAGCGCTGCGCGGAGTCCAATGAAACCTTCCGAGCCAATCCAGAATTTCCTGATAGTCCGCGTGCGCGCTGAGATTTTCAATGCTTTCGCAGCGCGCCCGGACGGGAATCTCCACCCCGTGAATCTTCACTGTTGCGGCTCCGGATTGGATGATATGCCCCCGCGTTCCCGGAGCCTGAAAGCCCACAAACAGAACCGTATTGCGATGGTCGGGAAGGCATCGCGCCAAGTGGTGCAGAACGCGCCCGCCGGTGGCCATTCCGCTGGCCGAAATAATGATGGTCGGGAAATGGCAATCATTCAGGGCTTTTGACTGTTCGACGGTGCGGTCAAAATGCACGTTCGGCTGGGCAAAGAGCCGGAGGCCGTTCGCTTCCAGCTCGTCGGTCTCAAGATTATGATCCTCGTGGTGTTTGCGGTAAAGGTCCGTGGCGTCAATCGCCATCGGACTGTCAACGTGGATCGGCAGCGACTCCATTTTCCCTTCGCTGATCAGCATTCGGAAAAGATAAAGGAGCTCCTGAGTGCGCCCGATCGCAAACGAGGGAATAATCACTGAACCGCCGCGCGCGGCCGTGCTCCGGATAATCTCCGCGAGACGGCTGTGAAAGTCGTCCGTAGGATGGCGCCGGTCGCCGTAAGTCGATTCACACAGCAGATAGTCGGCTTCCTCCGGCACGGCCGGTTCACGAATAATCAGTTGCGGAAAACGGCCGACGTCGCCGGAGAAGAGCACTTTCACGCTCTTGCCGTTCTCCAGGATGGTTACTTCCACCATCCGCGCGCCCAGAATGTGCCCTGCCCTCATAAAGCGCACGGTGAAATGCTTCGAGAGTTCCAAAGGTTTCGATTCGTCGGCAGCGTGAAATAATTCCAGGGATCGGACCGCCTCGTCGTGTGTGTAGAGAGGAAGAGCGGGCTTGTGTTTGCTGAAGCCCTTCTTGTTCGCGTACATTGCGTCTTCTTCCTGAAGGTGGCCCGAATCCGGCAGAATCAAGTGCGACAAATCCACCGTTGCCGGCGAGCCCCAGATTTCTCCGCGGAAACCTTCCTTGACCAGCCGCGGAATGTATCCCGTATGGTCTAAATGGGCGTGGGTCAAAACCAGCCATTGAATGCTTGAGGGTTTTACGGGCAGAGGGTCCCAGTTGCGCAGGCGCAGTTCCTTGCGCCCCTGGAAAAGCCCGCAATCGATCATCAACCGCTCCCCGGAAGCCTCCAGAAGATACTTGGACCCCGTCACCGTACCGGCTGCACCCCAAAAAGTTAAACTCGGCATCAGATCACCACCGTTTCCTGATAATTACCAAAGACTCTGCGCAACGCGTCGGAAATCTCCCCCACCGTGGCCTGAGCTTTGACGGCATCGAGAATGGCCGGCATCAGATTCTGGCTGGATTTTGCCGCGGCTTCAACCCCGGCAAACGCCTGCGCTGCGCGGGCGGCATCGCGGCCCGCCCGCAGCGCGCGCAATCGCTCCACCTGTTCATGCTCGATCTGCGGGTCAATGCGAAAGATGGACGGAAGGGGCGCTGATTTTTCAGCATAACAATTGACTCCCACAACTTTTCGCTCTTCCGCTTCAATCGCCCGCTGGTATTCGAAGGCCGACTGCTGGATTTCCCGCTGGATATATCCCTTGCGAATGGCGGCCAGAACGCCGCCCATGTCGTGGATCTTGTTCAAGTAGGCTTTTGCGGCTTCCTCTAATTCGCTGGTGAGCCTTTCGATCGTATAAGAGCCTCCCACGGGGTCAACCGTGTCGGGAACACCGCTTTCATAGGCAATGATCTGCTGAGTCCGCAGCGCCAGAAGGGCGGAATCCTCATGGGGCAGCGCCAGCGCCTCATCGCGGGAATTAGTGTGGAGGGACTGCGTCCCTCCCAGAACCGCCGCCAGCGCCTGGAGAGTCACCCGGATGATATTCACGTGAGGTTGCTGCGCCGCGAGCGTGGAGCCCGCCGTCTGAGTGTGAAAACGGAACATCCAGGAGCGGGGATCTTTCGCCCGGAAGCGTTCGCGCATGATCCGGGCCCACAGGCGCCGGGCGGCGCGGAACTTGGCCACTTCTTCCAAAAGATCGTTGTGGGCCGCCAGAAAAAAAGAGAAGCGCGGAGCAATTTCATCAACCGCAAGTCCGCAGGCCGCTGCCGCCTCCACATAAGCAATGGCGTTCGCAAACGTAAAAGCGAGCTCTTGCGCGGCAGTCGCTCCTGCTTCGCGAATGTGGTAGCCGCTGATGGAAATCGTGTTCCAATCCGGGGCATGCTCGCGGCAAAACGCAAAAACGTCCGTAACCAGCCGCATGGCCGCCTCGGGCGGAAAGATATATGTTCCCCGCGCGATGTATTCCTTGAGAATGTCGTTCTGAACCGTGCCCGAAAGCTTGCGGACATCGTTCCCACGCTTTTCTGCTACCGCAAAATAGAGCGCCAGCAAAATGGCCGCCGTGGCGTTAATCGTCATGGAGGTTGATATCCGGTCGAGCGGAATCCCCTCGAGCAGAACTTCCATGTCGTCGATGGAATCGATCGCGACTCCCACGCGCCCAACCTCCCCGTGGGCGAGCGGATGGTCGGAATCAAGGCCAATTTGAGTCGGCAGATCGAAGGCTACGGAGATCCCCGTGGTTCCCTGCGACAGCAGGTATCGGTAACGCGCGTTGGACTCTCGCGCCGACCCAAAACCCGCATACTGGCGCATGGTCCAGAGGCGGCTGCGATACTGCCCGGAATAGATCCCGCGCGTGAAAGGATACTCGCCCGGAAGTCCCAGGTCCCGCTCGGCGCTCCAGCCGGAAAGATCCTCAGGACGGTCAAAGGAGCGTTCGCCGCCATTCCCGCTTCCCGCCACCGCGCCGCCCTTGCTCTTTTTGCCGTGGGGAGATTTCATCGGAGAGGCCAAAGCAAGATCAGGTTGAACATCGGATCAGCCCGCCAGCCACAAGGCAGGAATATCATCGCACGCTACGGGCT
>JAJYHU010000182.1 GCA_021784615.1 Acidobacteriota bacterium
TGGTTCGTTTTCGGTTCGTTTTGGCTGTTTTTTCCACAGCCCCCTTTTGTTTTCAACAGCTTCCTAGCTTCGTTTTCGAAAAAAAGAATTCTTTTTTTTCATTCTTTTCCGGCTTTAGAGCCGAATTTCTCTTTTCCCCAATAATTTAGCTCCTTTGCGCAACTTTTCAGCACAGACCGTTTCCCATCCCCAAAACCCCGCGGCACAGAGGCTGGCGGCGCACCCGCAGAGCCACAACGCATGAGCCTAGCACAGTAGCCTCTATTTGTCAAGTGTTTTTTTGCGGCTGGGTTCGATTGGCCGTCTCGCGGCGGTCCGCTTTGGATGGATCGAATTTGGGCGGTGAGGACACCGCCCCTACAGAAGGCAACCAGACTGCGCAGGTCGGGACTTCCCGAACGAAACAACTCATAGAGCGCCGCCACAGCTTCGCGGGGGCGCTCAGCTTGAGGTGACGGCGCGAGGGTTTTTGTCGTGGGCGGGGAGCCAGCCGGAAGCTTTTTCGAACTCCGAATCCATTTCCGCGCCGACCAGCAAGATGAAGTTGGTGATCCAGATCCAGAACATAAGGACGAAGAAGGCGCCGAGCGCTCCATAGGCGCTGGCGGAAGCGCCGAAGTGGCGGATGAAGGCGTTAAAGCCCACCGTGGAGGGGAACCAGACGGCGACGACAAAAAGGCTTCCGGGCGTATACCATCGCCAGGGGCGGCGCAAGTTGGGAAGAACGTAATTGGCAAAATCCATGGCCAGGTTGAGGAGAATCAGGGAAATGGTCCAGCGCGACAGGTGCCACGCCACGATGAAAGCGGTTCCATGTCCGGTGCTTGAAGCGAGCCAGTGGCCGAGGCGTCCTCCAAAAGTGAGCAGGCCGAAGGCCGTCGGGAACGTGAAGGCGAAAACCAGCATGACGCCGCAGGAAAGCAGCCGCCGCTTCCAGATGGGGCGGGTTTCCTCCACGTCGTAGGCGCGGTTCAAGCCGTCCATCAGGCTGACGACGCCGCGCGTGGCGATCCAGATGGCGGTGGCGAGGCCGAAAGAGAGCAGGCCGATGCGCTCCTGGGTAAGGTTCAAAACAGTTTTAAGAACATAAGGCCGGACGCGGTCAGGGAAATAATGCGTGATCCAGGCGAGAACGTGAGGCCAGAGGCCCGTAAAGGGAAGGAAGCCGACGATGGCCCCGAGCACGATGAAAAAAGGAAACATGGACACCAGAAAGAAATAGGACAACTGCGCGGCGAGATCGTCGCAATGATCCGCCAGAACGGCCTTCCACACCCGCTTGAGCCACGCGCCAAAAGACAAGTCGCTCGAGGAACCAAAAAAACGGGCCCAGTGGCGCGGCGCTTTGGCGCGAGGCCGGACCTTCCTTTTGCGCAGGTGGAACACCCCGTTATGCACCTAGCTCCCTGTGAGCTGAGAGAAAACCGCTCCTTCAACAACAGTTCCTATGCTGGTTTTACCACGTTTGCGCTTGGGGGTTCAACGGGCGGGCCGCAAGCAGCCGCCCGGAAAGCCTGCGGCAGCGGTGATTTTGCGGAGCCAAGCTGTAGCGCCGCCCTTCAGGGCGGCATGGCTTGGAGCCGGAGGCGGCAGTCGGCGGCGTGCCGGGCTGAAAAGTCTGTGTGATAACCCAAGTTGTGTGTCATTCCGAGGAGCCGCAGGCGACGAGGAATCTCGTAGGTGTTGCGATTTCAGTGCGAGATTCCTCGCGGAGTTTATCTGAGCCCATTCGCTTCGCTCAGGGCCGTCCGCCAGTGGAGGGGCGAACGGGCTCGGAATGACAAGGCTGAGAACAGTTATCACACAGACTCTAAAGCCCGGCGCTACTCGACGCCCGCAAGCTTAAAGACGTAAGCCGCGGCCGGCGCCACAGAAGGCGCGCCGAGGGGCGGAAGTTCAATGTGGAGCTTGCCGCCGGACTCGCGCCATTTGAGCGGCGTGTCTGATCCGAGCAGCGTGACGGTGGCCGTGCGATTGGGCTTGGGAGCGCTGAGCACCAGTTCGCGGCCCGGCCAGCTTTCGGCGATGGCGTAAACCGCGCCATCGCGCGTGGTGTAGCGAACGTCGCCCTCGGAGGCCTGCCGCCAGGGGCGGCTGCTGTAAATGGCCTCACCGTTCACCTGGAGCCATTGGCCGATCTCGAGCAGGCGCTCCTGCATGATGACGGGAATGCGGCCGTCCGCCGTGGGACCGATATCGAGCAGCAGGTTGCCGCCTTGGCTGACCGTATCCACCAGCAAATGGATCAACTGGGCGGCCGATTTGTAATCGGAAGCCGTCTCCATGCGGTTATAGCCGAAGGATTTCCCGATGCCCCGGCATTCCTCCCACTTGTGAACGCCGGTGTAATCAGGCAGCGTGCCGTCCACCTTGCCGTATTCGGTGGTGTAGAATCCGCCGTCGTGGCCGCGCGTTTCCTTGCCCCAGCGGTCGTTGACGACAATCTGGTCCTTCACCGGCGAGTCGTTGAAAAGCCAGGCGAGGAACTGGGTGGACTTCCAAAAGGAACTCGAATGCGCCCACTCGCCGTCCGTCCACAGGATGGAAGGATGGTAGCGCTCGACCAGGTTTTTCATCTGCGGCAGCATGTGCTCGGTGACGTAGCGGTGGGGATGGTTCAGGTAGAGCGGGTCGTACCACTCGTAGAGGGAATAATAAAAACCCATCTTCAGCCCGCGAGCGACGACAGCCTTGCTCAACTCTCCCGCCAGGTCCTGGTGCGGGCCCACGTCCACGCTGTTCCAATTCCAGTTGGCGGGACACGGCCAGAGGCAAAAACCTTCATGGTGCTTGGAGGTCAGCACAACGTAGCGGGCTCCCGAACGGACAAACAGGTCCGCCCATTGGGCAGGATCAAAAAGTTTGGCGGTGAACTGGCTGACGAAATCCTGGTAATGGAAATCCGCTCCGTAGGTCCGCACGTGAAACGCCCAGGTGGGCCCGTTCTTGTTATGCATGTGATACCAGTACCACTCCGCGTAAGCCTCGCCGCCGTGCGCGTGCGGGTCCGCAAAGGCGGGAACGGAATAGACTCCCCAGTGGATGAAAATGCCGAACTTGGCCTGATCGAACCATTGGGGAATGGGACGCTGGTTAAGCGAAGCCCAGTTGGGTTGGTAATGAGCCGCCTGGGCCCACGCCCCCAGCGGCAAGGCGCAAAGAAAAAGGGCAGCAAGAAGTTTGCTTTTCATGCGGGCGATTGTACACCTGAAGGCCGCGCTTCCATCGCGATTTTTGCAAGGCTTAAAAACCCGGCCGCGAGGATTCTTGCCTTGAAAGGAAACCGGCGGGTGGCACCGTCTGATCCGCTTCTCCTGGCGGCGCCAGCTTGGCGATACCAGTAAGTTCCGGGTGAAGTGTTTAACGCCGAGGTCATGCGGCGCTGGAAGCTTCAGGATCTGCCGGGCGCTCGCCACGATGGCGCCACCTGAGGAACGAATCCATGTAGGTATAAAAGACCGGCGTGAGATAGAGCGTTACCAATTGCGCAAAGAGCAGGCCGCCGACTACGCAAAGCCCCAGCGGACGCCGGGCGCTGGCGTCAGCGCCAAAGCCGATGGCAATGGGAAGCGTACCCATGATCGCGGCAGCCGTCGTCATCATGATGGGGCGGAAGCGGATCAGAGAGCCTTGGTAGGCCGACTCACTGGCTGTGTAATGCCCTTTGCGCTCAAGCTCCAAAGCGAAATCGACCATCATAATGGCATTCTTCTTGACAATGCCGATCAGCATGATCAATCCGACGAAGCCATAGATATCGAGCGGCATGTGAAACAGGGAGAGCGTGAGCAGGCCTCCGAAAGCCGCCGCCGGCAGTCCGGTGAGAATCGTGATGGGATGAATGTAGCTCTCATAGAGAATGCCCAGAACGATATAGATGATCACCACCGTCATGATCAGCAGAATGCCCAGGCCGGTGAGGGACTGTTTGAAGGCTTCCGCTGTGCCCTGGAAGCTGGTGTTTATGGAAAAGGGCAGCATCTGCTGCGCCAGGCTCTCGACTTCGCCCACTGCCTGGCCCAGAGCAACGCCAGGCGCCAGGTTGAAGGATATGGTTGCCGAAGGGAGTTGGCCGCTGTGGTTGACCGTGAGGGGGCCCACTCCGGTCGAAAATTTTGAGACAGCGCTGAGCGGAACAAGTTGCCCGGAAGAAGAGTGGATGTACAGATCCGAGAGCATGTCGGGATCACTCTGAAAGC
>JAJYHU010000152.1 GCA_021784615.1 Acidobacteriota bacterium
CGGGTCTCCGCGCAGCTCAAGAGTGCCATCCCCAAAGTGTTTTTCCGCTCCGCTCAAACTGCCGGAGAAGGATGGCTCTATTCCTCGACGGGCGTGGGCCATCAACCGGACGTTTGGGGAAGCGCTTTTGCGGTTTGGAGCGGGGCGGTCGAGGGGCGCGTGGCCCGGCAAGTCAGCCGGGCGCTGGTCACCGCTTTCCGGGAGCGGACGTCCGTGAATCAGGGATGCGTCCGCCAAATCCTTACCAACGATCCTTTAAACCACGGCGGCTGGCAGTCGTCGATCGTCAAGCTGGGAACGTATCAAAATGGCGGATATTGGGGGACGCCGTCGGGCTGGTATATCGCCGCCATGAACACGGTCGACCACCGGGCCGCCGTCGAGATGGCTCAGGAGTATATCCGCTTCTTGCGGGACAACCGGCAGCTTGTCGGGACTGCTGATGCCTGGGAATGGTTCAACCCATACACCGGGCAACACAACAATCCGCTCTACGTGGCCACCGTGGCCTTGCCCTATCTCAGTTTGAAAGCTGCTGGGCTGCTCGATCCCTCTGATCAGGCGCTTCCGGCTGGCCCCGGTGGCTCCGTTTATCCCCCGGTTACGTCCGGCAAGCGCGGCATGATTCAGCCTTTCTAAACCCGTCTGGCTCTGTTAGACTAAACCCCAGAAAAAACGTTCATTATCCCGGCCCCAGGCGAGTGAGGGTCCGTCCAGAGTGGAATCACAAACACAATTCGGAGGACTACCAGCTTTGTGGCGAATTCGGCGGGCTCGGCCATAGAGGACAGCGAAAAAGCGAGCGTTGCCGACTCGTCCAAATTCACGCCGGTGGATTTGAGCGCGCGCTTCAACGCTTCGCCCAGAGACTTTGGGCCCCGGGCTTGCGCCCGCTCCGGCCTGGCGGAGGGGCTGCGGGCTTTCGCTGGCGCGAAATAACTTGACAAAAGGGGCGTAGCGTGCTAGTCTTCCTGGTGATTTAGCGAGCCCCGGAACGCGGGGAATGCGGAAGGGCAGGGAAGGATGGCATGCGCGAGCGCAAGGGATTTGAAAAACAGGCCGTCTCTGCTTTTTGGGGCATGCCGGGGGCGGAATCAAGAAAAAAAGAATTCTTTTTTTCAAAAACGAAGCTAGGAAGCTGTTGATTCTAAAAGGGGGCTGTGGAAAAAACAGCCAAAACGAACCGAAAACGAAGCTAAAACGAAGCTACCGAAGTTGTTGAAAATAAACGAAGGCCTAAAAAACGAAGCTAAAAACCAACCGGGAACTGCCTGCCGCCGCCTGCCGTCCCAAACCCCGCAATTAAGGCCTTTCTAGCCTATTGATTGTTGCAAGAGCGCCCGAACGCGAACAGGGCATGAACGGCGCCAGGGCGAGCGGAAAAGCCGATGCGCTTATTTCTCAAAAAGCGAGGCCACAAAATCCTGCGGGCTGAAGGGAATGAGGTCGTCGATTTTTTCGCCGACGCCGACAAACTGGATGGGCAGCCCCAGCTCGCGGGCGATGGCGACGACCACGCCGCCCTTGGCCGTGCCGTCGAGTTTGGTAAGGATGATGCCGGTGGCTCCGGAGTGCTCGGTAAACTGGCGCGCTTGCGCAAGGCCGTTCTGGCCTGTGGTGGCGTCGATCACCAGCAAGACCTGGTGCGGGGCGCCCGGAACTTCGCGCCCGGCGATGCGGCACATTTTGCCGAGTTCCGACATCAAGTTGTACTTGGTATGGAGCCTTCCGGCGGTATCCACAATCACGGGGTCAGACGGGCGGGACTTGGCGGCGCGCAGCGCGTCAAAAACCACCGCCGAAGGGTCAGCGCCGGACTTTTGCTTGATGACTTCAATTCCCAGGCGCGACGCCCAGACGTCAAGCTGTTCGATGGCTGCGGCGCGGAAGGTATCGGCCGCGGCGAGCAGGGGATGGCGGCCCTGGTCGAGATAATACCGCGCGAGCTTGGCGATGCTCGTCGTCTTGCCCACGCCGTTCACGCCCACCACAAAGATCACTTCCGGCTGGCCGGCCGGAGGCTTTTGGGGCGCGGGCCGATTTGCGGTTCCATTCGCGGCCCCGTCCTGGAGCCGCTCAAGAATCTTCAGGATTTCCTGCTCCACAACGCCGCGGATCTGCCGCGGGTCTTCGAGCTTTCCGCGGCTCGATTGCTCGCGCAGCCCGGCGAGAATTTCACCGGAAGTCTTGACGCCCAGGTCGGCCATAATCAGCGTGGCCTCCAGGTCGTCGAGCAGGGCGGGATCAATGCGCTGCTTGCTTTCCGTGATTTCATCGAGCCGGTCGACAAGCTGCGATTTGGTGGAGGCGACGGCCTGCTTGAGCCGGTTAAAGAAACCGGTCTTCTCTTCCGGCTGTCCAAAGAGTGTTTGAACCATAACTTTTTATTGTAACCCATTCGGGCGGGAGTCAGGAGTTGGTCTGAGATACGGGAACCAGGTTGTGCCGCCGGACTTCAAATTTTTGCAGGCCGCCCTTGCTATACGCCGAGCACATGGCGTCCACCAGGACGGGATCGTAGCGGGTGCCGGCCTGCTCTTTGAGGATGTTCAGGGCGGAGGGGAAATCGCGGCCCGCCTGGTAGGGGCGGTCGGTGGTGATGGCGTCAAAAGTGTCCGCGACGGTGATGATCCTGACCACCAGAGGAAGCTCGTCTCCCCTGAGGCCGTCCGGATAGCCGGTGCCGTCAAGCGATTCGTGGTGCCAGCGGATGCCGGGCAGCGTGTCCGCAAGCTGAGCCACCTGCCGCACGATCTCAAATCCCATGATGGTGTGCCGCTTCATCAGGTCGAATTCTTCGCTGGTCAGGCGGCCGGGCTTCTTCAGCACACGGTCATCGACGCCGATCTTGCCGACGTCGTGCAGGATGGCGGAAACGCGCAGCCGCTCGACTTCTTCTTCATCGAGGCCGATTTCTCTGGCCAGAATCACCGAATACTGCGACACGCGGTTGGAATGGCCTTTGGTATAAGGGTCCTTGGCGTCGACGGCCGCGGCGATCATCTCAATCGAGTCGATGAAGAGTTGCCGGTTTTGTTCCGAAGCCGCCTTCAGGTCGCTGATGTACTGCTGGATGTCTTCGGCCATGCGGTTGAAGCCTTCCGCCAGTTCGCCGATCTCCGTGCGGCTGCGCACGTCGGCGCGGACGCTGAAGTCTCTCGCGGCGATGGCGCGGGCGGTGCGGGTCAGGCTGTCAATGGGGCGGGTGATGGACTTGGCGGCAAAAACGGCCACGATCAGGCTGATGAGAATCACCAGCAGGCCCAGCCGGATGGTGGCGGCGCGCATTTCGTTGACGGTCATGAAGGCGTCGCTCTTTTTCTTCTGGAGGATCACGCCCCAGAGGCCGTTCAAGGTGGGCGAATAGGTTCCGAGCATGGGGACGAGCTTGCCGTCTTGGATCAGGTTGAATTCCGAAGTCTCCGTCAGGTGCGCGCGCCCGCGCCAAGCCAGGAACTTCTGCACGATCGGCACCTTGGCCATGTCAATGCCGGCGATGTTCTTATCGGGATTGTTGGAGGCGACGACGCGGCCGGAGTTATCCACGATGTAGGCTTCCAGACCCAGGCGTTCCGATTCGCGCAGTTCCTGTGTGAGAGGCTTCAGCGACACGGCGGCCGCCTCCATGCCCAGGAAGGTGTTTTGGACCTCGATAGGCCGGGCGATCACCATCACCAACTCTCGGCCGCCGGCCCCGACGACGGTCAGCGGATTGCTTTCGTATTGCTGGCCCTGGCGCGCGGCGAGGAAGGCCGCCTCCAGAGTTTTTCTGACAAAAGTGTCGCCGCCCACGTTCAGCCCGCTGGTCTCGGTCGCCTGGGCGCCGCGGCCGCGCGCGTCCCGGTTCAGCACGGTCACGTAGATGACGTCGGGGCGGTCCGCGATGTAGTCTTCCAAGGCTTGCTGCAGGACCGAGTCGGTTTCATAGTTGGAATTTTTAATCCGGACCGCGAGCGGGGTGAGCGCGTCAAAGAGTTCCTTGACCTGCTGCTGAACGTTCTCCATGTAAAGCGAGATTTGCTGGGCGAGGGACTTCGAAAGGGTGGTTTGAAGCACTTTCTCCTGGGTTTCCAGACGCTCCTTGTTGGCCGCCACCATGCGGTTGCCGAAAAACCAGAGGGGCAGAACGCTGAGGGTGACCAGCATGAGCAGCAGAATGTACTGGATTTTGAGCCGCCGGGGGTGGGTGGG
>JAJYHU010000096.1 GCA_021784615.1 Acidobacteriota bacterium
CCTCGATTTCAAGCGTCGAGGCGTTTTCCGGCGGGATCGGAAGCAACGCTCGCTGCTGGAACCAGGGCTTGTCCGGATTGGGCCCGGCCGCGACCGGGATGCTGGCTGAACTCTTGATGAAACGGCGAACGAATGGGATGTGTTCAGGCCAGGGTTTCGTGCTTGGCATGGGAGCCAGGACGATCCGAAAGCCGATAACTTCCTGGCCGTGATACCCGGGCGCTACGCTCGCGCGGTTGGCGCATCGCCGATAGAACGGCAGGAAAGTATCATCTTCTTTTTTGCCCCGGCGCGCAGCCATAAAGCCGCCTCCACGGACCACACGCGAAAATCCGTTCGCAGGACCCACCGGATCGGTTAGTGGTTCGTCCGGATAAGGCCCGTACCAGTCCAGCACCCATTCCGGAACGCCGCTTTCCATGTTTTCAAGCCCCCAGGCGTTGGCTTGGCCGGAGGGTAGCGGCTGCTCGCCTGATGCGAACGGAGTCGTCGACCCGGCGCGGCAGGCATACTCCCATTCCGCTTCAGTGGGCAGGCGGTAGTTGCGGCGCTCCTTGCGGCTGAGCCATTCGGTAAACCGCACGGCGTCATTCCAGCTCATGCCGCTGGCAAAGGGCGGAAAGCGGCCTTCATTCTCGTAAGACATCTGGAATTCCTGGTACTGTTTGGCGGTGATCTCGGTTTGCGACATGTAGAAGTCGCGAGAGATGGCGACTTCATGGGCGGGCCGCTCGTCATAATGGACGCGGGCAAGGAACTGGTCCGGCTGGTATCGAGTGGGCGGTTCAAGATCGCCCATGCGGAACGTGCCCGCCGGAATGCGAATCATCTTGACGCCAATCGAGTTCACAAACTGCGAACCTTGTGGCGCCGGCCGCGGACGGGCCCGGCCTGAAGCAAGCGTTCGAAACCCCACGGCCATAAGCGCCACCAGCAACGATGCACATGCCGATCGAATTTTCAGTTTCATTCCGCCTTCTTGCCGAAAACCTCGAACGAGTTTATGAATTTAACCTTCTCAAGGCTTGCCTGTCCGGCTTGGCCTGCGCCAATACAAGTTGCATATCTTCTTGCAATACGAAGATGATAGCAAGCGCTTCCAAGATTTCCGAACGGGAAGGACATTAAATTCCTGCTGCGGGTTCGGCCCATGGTTTGCCAGGAAAACAGCCAGGAAAACATAGGCGCAAATGGGAGCGAAATCGTCTAGAATTGCGCCAGGATCGCCTCAATTTAACGGCGGAGTGCGTTATGCCGGCGAGCCTGTTTCTCCGGCCATTTCCAGTGCGGATGCCCGACACCGGCAGCAGAGAGTGTAGATGATGTCGAACGCGAAAAGGGAGTTTCTGCCTGTTGAACTGATTTTGAATCCTAACTGGTGGAATCACGCGGCGGGCATCACGTTCGACGAGCCGTTTTACCTTAACGCAGAAACCCGCATCCAGAATGACGTTACCATGCGGCGAGTGCTGCATGAGCGTTTTGGGCATATGGGCCTGGGTGAAAGAGACCCGCAGCCGCGTCCCGTGATCGGCTCTTTGTACGTCGCCGGGGGCTTTGTCATCCCGGCTCTGCTCGGCGCAGAAATTAAATTCGCGCCAGCCGCCGCGCCCCAGCCGCTGCCTGTCCATCTTAATTCGCAGCAAATCGAGACTCTTGAGAAGCCCGGCTTTCGCGAACTCTGGCCGATGCGCGAGATCATCGAAGACATGGACAAACTTGAGGCGCAATTTGGGCCCGGCACGTTGGTGGGGGATTTGAACACCGACGGCTTGTTGAATACCGCTTATCACTTTTGCGGGCAGGACCTGTTCCTTGATTTCTACGAAGCGCCCGAACGGGTGCGCCGCCTGCTTGAAATGATCGGGGAGTTGATCGTCGATGTGGCGCTCTACATCCGCTCCCGGACTGGAAGCTGCTCGATCTCTGTGAATCCCATGGTCGGACGCGTTGACCCGGCTATGTTCCTGCATGGCAACTGCTCCGTGCAAATGATCGCGCCCTCAAGCTACCGGGCGATGCAGTTGCCGGTGGAAATGCGGATGGCGGAGCGCATCCAGCCTTATGGAATCCATCATTGCGGAGAAAATATGCACCAGATTGCCCCGGTCTATGCTGAGCTGCCGGCCGTTTTTTTTGATGTCGGCTGGGGCTCTGACGTCGCCCTCTGCCGCCGGGCGCTTCCCGGCGCTTTCTTGAACCTTCGGCTCAGCCCCATCCGGATGTTGCAGTGCACTCCTGCGGAAATTGCGGCGGATACGGAAAAACTTTTGCGAGCCGCCGGCCCGCTTGAGAACGTCGGGGTCTGTTGCATCAACATGGACCGCGGGACTCCCGACGAGAACATCTTCGCCATGTTTGACGTTGTCCGGCGCTATCGGAGTTACGGAGCTTAGGGCGTGCGCGCCTTCAGACCAATGTGATCTTCTGCGCGTCACGCAGGTGCGTAAATTCAAGACTCGCCGCGACGCTGCGAGATTCGCCAGCTCTGCTCTTGACGGTTTATTGATTCCTAGGCACTATCAAAGAACACCGTAGGATCGGGCCTGTAGCTCAGCTGGGAGAGCACCTGGTTTGCAACCAGGGGGTCGGGAGTTCGAGCCTCCCCAGGTCCACCAACTTGTTGTCATTTTTTCCCTTGAAGCAGCGGGCAGGTTCCTTCGACATCTCCCCAGCAGACGTTTAAGGGTGCAGCATCGCTCGATGATCTTTTTGTCGCGGGGTGTTGGCTGCGGCGCGTTCCGCGGTTTCCATCACGGCTTGATTCCACAGTTTCGCCGGTTTCCGTAAGTTTGCCAAACGAAATTCATGCAACCCTGCCACGCTCTTAAGTTCCCTTCATAGAGAACCCCTTCAGATGGTCCGCAATTTCAAAGGGATTGCGCAACGTATTGAGAGAAGGCCTCCGCCAGCTGCGAGGTGACAAGGCCACGGACTTGGGGTATTTGCCGCGCGTCGATTTGGGAAACGGGTTGAACTTCCCGTGTTGTTGAGGTGACGAAGACTTCGTCGGCGGTGAAAAGGTCTTGAAGGTTGATGGGAGTTTCGCTGATGCTCATTCCTTGTGCGCCCGCAATTTCGAGCAATACGTCTCGCGTGACCCCGGGAAGGCAACCTGAGGAGAGTGGCGGTGTTCTAACTTCCTTGCCACTGACGGAAAAAATGTTCGCAGCCGTGCACTCTGCAACCTCGCCCCGCTCGTTGAGTAGAATCACTTCGTCAAAGCCGCGGCGTGAAGTTTGGTCAAGGGACCAGACGTTTCCCAGCCACGATGTTACTTTTAATCCCGCGAGCGGACTTTGGGCGTGGCGTCCGTGCTCCATAACCGTCAGGCGCGCAGGGCCTTTGCGTTCTGGCAGGTTAGCAGTGCAAATGAGCAAATCCACATTGGGCATGGGCTCGTCGCTGGCCCAGTAGCCTGCCTGGTTGTATATAAAATAGATCCGGGCGCACCCTTGCTTGACCTGGTTGGTCTCGATCAGGCGGGCGAGGTGTTCGCGTGTGGCCTCCGCCTCATATTCGAGCGGCAGCTTGATCCGGCCGGCGTCGGTCGCAAGCCGCTTCCAATGACGATCGAAGGCAAAAGGCCTGCCGTCATAAATGCGCATGGTGGTGAATAGACCCCAGCCGTTCAGAAGCCCTGCCTGGCCTGGAGAGAAGCGCGCTTTTTCCACCGGGACGATACGATCGTTATGCCAAATGTATTTGTGCAACATGAAGTTCCTATCCGCGATGCCGTTGATTTCTGAATGAATGCATCATATTGAATTTAACTCATAAAACTGTCAATGTGCCCCAAGACTTTGTTGCCGGCCAGCATCGGGACGACGACTCAGGCACCTTCTATCTATCGGGTACCCGTAAGACCTCGTGCTGCCTTCCTGCCGGAACAGAGTGCAAAACGAGCGAACCTCCTGAAGTTTGTTGCCGTTGTCTTGCCGGTTTCCCCAAATTCATGCGCCATTTGTTTATGCCGATTTATGATTTTATGTGCCGTTCAAGTTTATACTGTTTTCAAGTTTTGGCAGCGAGGGAATGCTGGATCTAGCGTTCGCAGTGGTTTTCAGGGTTCAACCGTCGGGGGCGGGGAATGAAAATCGGAGTGATTTCGGACACGCATGGATATGTTGATCCGCAACTCGCTGACGTCTTGGCAGGAGTGGATGCCATCTTGCACGCGGGAGACG
>JAJYHU010000125.1 GCA_021784615.1 Acidobacteriota bacterium
CCCGGCTGGCACCACATGTATTGGATGATGGTGGTGGGACATTTGGGTTTGGCGGCGGCTTATCTGATCGGATAGAGGAAATGCTTCTTCTAACAGGAGCGACCGGCTACCTGGGCTCGCGGATTGCGTATGAGCTTATCGAGCGCGGCGAGCCATTTCGCGTCCTGGTGCGGGACCCGGCGCGGCTGAGCTTTAACCCCGCGGATTGCGGTTGCGAAGTGGTTGTGGGCGACCTCGTGGACTCGGAATCGCTGCGGAAGTCGTTGCAGGGCGCAAAATACCTGATCCATTCGGCGGCGCTCGTCAAGATGTGGGTGAAGGACCGGCGGGACTTTTGGCGGATCAATGTAGAGGGATTGAAAGCCTTGCTTGAAGCTGCCAGCCGCGCCGGCGTCGAGCGAGTGGTTTACACTTCTTCTTTTATCGCCGCCGGAGCTTCTTCGGACCCGAATGCGGCGGAAGGGCTGCGCAATCACGGCCCCTATTCGAACGAGTACGAGGAGACCAAGGCGCTGGCTCTCGACTGGCTTCGCGCGGAGGGCTTTGCGCGCTATCCTGTGGTTGCGCTGCTGCCCGGAGTGATCTACGGTCCCGGTCCCGCGACGGAAGGCAACCTGGTGGGAGGCATGATCGAGCAATACCGCTCCGGGAAGTTTCCGGGGCTGCTCGGCTCAGGCGAACAGCGATGGAGTTTCGCGTTTAATCGCGATGTCGTCCTGGCGCATCTTCAGGCGCTTGAAAAAGCGAAAATCGGCGAGGAATATTTTCTCGCCGGAGACAATCGAACGTTGAACGACCTGTTTCGCATTCTGGCGGAGATCACCGGAGTGAAACGCCCCATCCGCCATCTGCCTTTTGGGGTGGGGAAGGTCGTGGGCGCTCTGGAAGTTGCGCGCGCGCGCCTTTTCGGACACCGGCCGCAATTAACGCCCGGCGTGGTTGAGGTCTTTAAGCACGATTGGGCATACTCCAGCAGCAAGGCCGAACGGGATTTGGATTACCGCGTGATGCCGCTGGAAGAAGGACTTCAGAAAACTCTGGAGGTCAGGTTTGGGTGACGCCTCTACTTTCCCCGATGCCGAACGGCGGCCGATGATCTCGACGCGCAAGGTCGTCCACATTTCAATGCTCGCGTTCGCCTTCCTCTTGCCCTTTCTGAGCTGGGGCGAAGCGGCGGGCGCGGCGCTCCTGGCGCTCAGCTTCAATCTTGTTGTGCTTCCGCGCCTGGGAGTCGATTTGCGGAAGCGCACCGCCGGCGAGGCGAGTGAGCCGCAACCCACGCTGTGGACCGGGATTCTGGCTTATCCCATTTCCGTCCTGGCGCTGGTTCTTTTGTTCGGCCGGCGCATGGAAGTGGTGGCGGCGGCGTGGGCGATGATGGCGCTGGGAGACGGCCTGGCAAGCGTTGTGGGCGTGGCGTGGCGGGGTCCACGGCTTCCCTGGAGCAAGGGAAAATCCTGGCCGGGATTTGTGACCTTCATCGCCGCGGGAAGTTTGGGAGGATTCGTCCTGGCTCACTGGACGGCGCCCGCCGTTCCGGGCTTGAGGCTGCTGATTCTCTGTGCGGCAACGGCGCTGGTTGGGGCGGTGGTTGAAACCATTCCCATTGGCCTGGATGACAATTTTTCAGTTCCGCTCGTTTGCGGGGGATTCATGTTTTGCGCCAGCCTGATCGAGTGGTCGGCCCTCGAAAGCAATCTGCCTTATCTTGGGCGGCGAATCCTGCTGGCTGTTGCCGTGAGTGGCGCTCTCGCATTGATTGCTCTGGGTTTGAAGACGGTGAACCGGTCGGGAGCGGCCTTGGGCTTCCTCGTGGGCGTCGCGATTTACATGGGATACGGCTACAAAAGCTTTCTGATTCTGCTCACGTTTTTCCTGGTGGGCTCGGTCGCCACGCGGCTTGGCTATGCCAAGAAAGCCGCAAGAGGCCATGCGGAAGGACGCGGCGGCGCGCGAAGCTGGCGCGAAGCCACGGCCAACAGCCTGGCCGGAGCTTTTTTCGCCGTTCTGGTGATTACCACGCATTATGAGGCGGCGTTCCTTGTGGCGCTGGTGGCCGCGTTTGCGGAAGCCGCAGGCGATACGGCGTCAAGCGAAATCGGCCAGTGGCTTTCCGGTCGCGCCTACATGATTACCACGTTTAAACCCGTGCCGGCCGGGCAGGATGGGGGAATCTCTCTGGTGGGCAGCGTGGCGGGCCTTGGCGCCACCACTTTGGTGGTTGCCGTGGGTTATGCGCTGGGGCTGTGCCGGCCTGAGACCGCCGCGATTGCGCTGGGAGCAGGGATTGCCGGCAACGTGCTTGATAGCGTGATGGGGGCCACGCTTGAACGGCGCGGGCTGGTGACCAATGGAATCGTCAATTTTACTGGAACTGCTTTTGCCGGCGGGCTTGCCCTGGGCCTGATGCTGACGCTGCACCTGATTTAGGGAGCGCCAGGGCGCGAGGCTTTTTTAGCGTCTGGCGGCTTTCCGCCCGCTCAGGAAATCGGCGGCATTTTCAGAATCTCGGCATAGACCAGGCGGCGTCCTGTCATGGGCTGCCCGGCGGCAAACAGGACCTCGCCGGCTTCTGCTCCTGCGTCCGCATCGAGAACTTCAAACTCCTTGATCACCAGCCGGAGGGCCTGCTGTTTGGGCGCCTTCATCTTTCCGAGATGGAATTGGTACTTCCAAACGGTTTGCCGCCCGATAAGCTTGGGTTGCATCACCACGGTTGCGTTCGGTACCGGCACCCATCCCAAATCATTGTCAGCGCCGGAGGGGTTTGATTCAACCGTGGCTTCAAGCAAGCTGGGGCCCTTGCCGGCGCTCGAAGCTGCATAAGAAAGTCCCGCCACCACCAGGTCGATTTTCTTGGGATCTTTGGGGTTGTACACCAAGACGGCGGTGCGGTCCGGCGTCAACTGTGCCAGGTCCGCCAGCACCACGCGGGACAAATGCGCGTTGGGAACGGAAATGGGCTGATAGCGCACCAGCGCCAGCCGGATGAACGGGAAATAAGTATCACCGGCATCCATCTCAACGTCGCAGTACCACAATTGCCGGTCTTGATCGTACTGGGGCGTGTAGGCAGCCACGCCGACGTTGTAGTACGTAGCGGAAGGATCCTGGAATCCTTCCAGCTCCTGAAGCGTAAGCCCCACGGCCGTCCGGTCCGGCGTGGTGAAGTTTTCGAACGTGGGAAGATCGCCGGACAAGGGATTCGATGCCCAGATCGGATCGACGCCCCATTGGGTGATGACCGGCTTCAGCGCTTCCGGCAGTTCAAAATCCTTCGTGACCTGGAATTTGAGCATCGAGCCGAATTTGGTTTTAGAGTTGCGACGCTGTCTCGAAGAGTTTTGGACCGGATGAAATTGGCTGGGAATCGACCCCGCGCCGAGCACCACGCCGGAAGCTTTGGCCGGCAGAACGCTTGGCCAGACCACCACGCCCAGCATTTCGCCGTCGCCCGAAGAGAACCACGGACGGTCCAGATAGATTCGCAATCCGCCGCCCCGCCGCTTGCTGGTTGAACTGACCCCCTTCAGCCCGGAAAACGCCGCTGGCGCAACATCCGGAGCGAGGCTGCTATCAAAGGGAACGTCCTGCTGGCGGTCCCATCCGAAAGTGGGCAGCACGTAGAGAACGTTCGGCTGGGCGGGCCGCGCGGAGTTCGGAACATCGACGCTGACGGCGGGGCTTATGCGCGTCAGTTGGTCTGTTTCCATGCTGGGGAAATATTCTTTGAAGCGGGTTGTGGCGACCGCCTGGTAGTTGATCTTGCGGTATTTGGTGTCGCCGAAATCATGCCGCCAGGAGTAGCCGAACTTTTCGACGCCCGTCTGATACTGCAAAGGGTGAAAGAACCTGACGTCGCTCGGAATTTTGACGCCGGGCTGCAGATTGAATTGAGGGTTTCCGATTGTTTCCTGGACGCCCTTCGCGCCTTGTTCCTGCTGTGTTTGCTTTTGCGACGACCTCTGAATTTTCATCAGCGGATAGGTTTGAACCTTAGATTGCGCCTGGCCGGAGGGCGGAGGGTCGGGCTGCGATGAGGAGATATTTGCCAGCGCCTGCGGCAGGACCAGCACAATTTCGTTATCGCTCCGGCTGAGGTCCCAGGCGTGAACGTGGGAGTCGCTGGGCCGCGCGTGCGGGCCGGTGGGATCGTTCGCGTCATCAATCATC
>JAJYHU010000113.1 GCA_021784615.1 Acidobacteriota bacterium
ATGGGGTAAATCAAAGTTTTGGAGCGCTTCATTGTGCCTCAATCAATCGTTGTTTTGAAACTGCACTCCCCGGCTTTCTACAGGGAATGAAGGCTCAGCGTTCGCTACTCCACCTGGAAATTGGTTGTTTGGGTATCCGTCTCATTCTTGACTTTGTCGGTAATTTTGATCTGCAAAGTGTACTTGCCGGGCTGGAGCAAGTGGACCGGCATGATTTTCTCTAGAGTCACCTGTTCCGCGGCGTCCTTAATGCTGGCCGCCTGCTCCGTCTGATTCAAGATGGGCTTGCCATCCTTCGAAATACGATAGTCAATATTGGCCACCGGCTTATGCGTCTTGGGGTCCAGGCCCAGGTTGTAAACCTGCATATAGATCCCAAGGTTCTGCGTCTGCGTAAATGTCTGATTAACGCTCGGCCGGACCTTCGTTCCCCCAATCACAAAAGGCCCCGAGCCAACCTCGCTTGTCGGCAACGGTTGGATATCGTCGGCCAGGATGAGAGAGCTATTCGAAAGCTTGTCATCACTATATTGGGGAACCACGATTCCCAAGTTCATTGATCCCATATGCCCGCTCTGGTCATCCTTGATCACGATGCTTAGCTTGTAATGGCCGGGCCGCAGATACACAGCCTTTTGATAGACGGACTTCTGGTTCACATAACTCTGGAAATCATGCTGGGGCACATCCACCACCACGCTGTCCTCGAAGGTGTCAGCGATTCTGCCTCCCAGAGTTGAAAGCTGGCCGTAAATATCCAGAACAGCATGCATCACGCCGTCTTTATTTGCAAACTGCATCTCCCGATTTGGAACCTGAACAGTTATGGGCGTAAGGACGGTGTCATCGGTAATCTTGAGAAAATCCGTCCGAACACTAAAAGGCAGCAGTTGCGCAGACAGTGTTGAGGTGACAACGGCCTTCAAGTCATTGAACTTGATTGCCGGCGGTTGGAAGATCTTGGCGTAAAGGTCCAGCCGCGTGAACTCATTCAGGTTCCCCATGCCAGCCAAATTTGACGTCACCATAGAGGAATTCTGATTTTGGCCACCGGTTAATCCATTAGTGGCCATCACCAAATTCGGATTCCAGATCGACCCGATCGCAACACCCCCTTGGCATCCGGTATTATCGTTCGGGGCCTGCGCCATAGCGTCTTTCTCACACGGGTTCATGGTGAGATGGTATTCTCCGGTCATGGTCGGGTCCACGAACTCGAGCTGAATATTGTTTCCAAGTCCCGGGATGTAATTGTAAGTCCAATCCTCAAAGGGATATGTTGTCATCGTGGTGCTAGCGGCGCCACCACCAATCCAGGGCATATCTGTTGGGTTCAGAGCGATGGGGCCGCCCGTTGGGTGCGAATCAATACTGTCTGGCGGCCCGTACATGATGTAAACACGTCCCCGGTCGGTCTTCCAGCCCGGAATACCGGAAGCAAAATGCTCGTTTGCATAAGCAATGCGCCGGTAAAACTCCTCCTTGAACGCATTATCAGCAGAGCCCGGATTTGGGTTTCGCCTTTCCCAAAACTGCTCGATAAAGCGATCCCGTTCCTCATCTGTACTGAGCTTTTTGAAGGCAGCCCGTTCTGCGGGCGTAATAATGTATCCGACCGGCCCGGAAATCCACTTCTTGTAAGGGCTCTCCATCTCCTTCTGAATGGCCTTTTCGCGGCGCCGTTCTTCTTTGGTAAGTTTTTGTTGCTTGCTATGAGCAAAAGTCGGGACCGCACCAGCTGCTACGATGGTTGCAACAATCAGTATCCCCGTGGCCCATCGGGTAATGTAGTGCTTAAAAAAGGTGTTCATACCCACATCCCCCGCTTCCTCCCGTCCCTATTCTGTATAGAGAGGTAGTTCTCATTCTATTTTTCGGAAAATATAAAGTCAACCACTTGTACTGGTTTGGAATGTGCTGAATACTTCGCGGCCAGCCGTTCAAACGGCAATATGGCAAGGCACTGAGGTTGGAATCGGCGCTCAGGAGTAAGGAAACAGGGATTTTAGCATAGGAATTAGAATATCGGGCCATGCCATTCCCCATCCGGCATCTTGGCTTGGCACGAAAATGAGGACTTTTTTTTAATCCCCAGTACGGTCTGCCTGCTTTGGCCAATCCTGGAATCAAGCATACCCCGCCCAGGCAACCACCTTCGGCTCTAAATAGATTTTGAAGCCCAACTCCGCCGTGGGCTCAGTAAGGTGGGAGAGGTCAGCCCGGCCTATTCCCCTATCTCCAAACTGCACTTCGTCTTGAAGAATTGAAACGAAAACTCACCTTTTGCGGCATAATTACCGATTCTTGTAGTTGATACGACAGGCGGGGCTTACCGTCGCGGCATCTACAGGCGCAATGCTGTATGGAAACGGGTCATGTCTGAAGAACAGAGGCGTAGAACAGACCGTGTGCTGGCGCCGGTTCGAATCCGTGTTATAGGAAACGATGTTTCCGGTGTGTCCTTCAGCGAGGAGACGATAACTGTTAGTTTCAACCAGAACGGGGCGCGGATCAGCCTCACCCACCCTCTTTTGCCCGACGATATCGTTCTCATCAGAAATCTGGCAAACAACATTGAGGAGGAATTCCGCGTGGTTGGAGCTTTTCAGGAAGTTTTCGGAAGCCGGCGAGAGTGGGGCATGGAGGCGCTCAATCCTGAGAGCGGAATTTGGGGGATAGAATTCAGCAAACCGGCAGAAGGAATCCAGCCAAAAGTCCTGATCGAATGCGCCGCGTGCAAAAAGGCCACGCAGAGTTCCATGTCATCCATCGAGTACGACGTTTTGCTAGCCACCGGTCTGATCTCGCGCCATTGTGACCGCTGTAAAGAAACAACACGCTGGCGACCCAGCGAACAGACAGTTTCCCCAGATATGATCCAGGACGTTCGCAAAGCTGAGCCCGTCACCAGAGAGCGCCGCAAATCAAAGCGGCTAAAACTTGTCATGCGCCTCAGAGTCCGGACAAGCTGGGGCGTTACGGATATCGCTCAAACGCGCGACGTTTCAAAAGGGGGTCTGTGCTTTTTGAGCACCAAAATTTTCAACGCAACCGATGAAATCTATATCACCCTTCCCTTTGCTGATAACCAAGCTCCCGTGGAAACGAAGGCTCGCATTGTCTGGTCATCTTTAGCCTCTTCGGGACGCTATTACGGCGTTGCCTACGTGAAGTAAGCGGTTTTATTCCCCGCAGCGTGGTCTTCCACAGAACCGGCTTCTTCCACTCGCCTGGCTTGGCAAGACTATCCGCTAGACTGCGTTCGTTCCCCGGGGGAAACAAAGAAAATTTCTCGTCTGTACCTCCTTCTTCTATGCTTTTCGGCCTGCGCCGCTGAAACTTTGCTCTATAATACGGAAGCTTCGCTTGAACTTATTGTAGAGAATGAATACCTGCACCGTGTGCGGGGCTCCAGGGAGAAACCTCGGCACCCGGCAATGGCAATGTGTTTTTTGCGGCCATCCCCACAGGTCAAGAAAGTGATCTCGAAGTTTCTTGCTATTACGGCGGCCAGGTTACGCGTTTAACAAGCCCGAAAGACTTCTCGCTGCTTGTTCATAACATGAACGGAAAGCGAATCCTTTCACTCGCAGGCGAGGCACAACATGCTGTAGCTTTTATCGCGCCGGTGGGAACTCAGCCAGATTCCAACGCTTTTTTCGTCTCCTACGTCCCATAGGAAGCGAAAAACGCGCCCGCTAATGCACAAGCATCTTACCTAAAGTGGCCGGACTCCACCTTGCAGGTATCCCCAAAAGATCCGTCCTAAGCTTCCAGCTTCCACGGCGCGCGGTAATGGCGAGTGAGGTAGCGCTGGGCCTTCGCCGTCGAACTGGCATGAACCAAAGCTTGATTTTCAACGTCCCACGCAATGCGTTCCTGGCTGCGAAAAGCCACGTTCCCAAGCAAACAGGTACTGGTGGAACGATGGCCGATTTCGATGTCGCTGATGGGGCGCTGGCGCGTCTTGACGCAATCCAGGAAATCCCGTACATGATCAAAACTAGAGTCATTGACCCGCTTCATCTGCATTGACGCCGTCTGAGCAACTTCTTTCCCATCCCGCTTGCGGGATTCCGGGATGACTTCAAACCCGCTGCGGTCTATGAAGAGAGTCCCATCCGTGCCGTGGAACTCCATGCCGTATCCCTTGTTGTACATTGAG
>JAJYHU010000170.1 GCA_021784615.1 Acidobacteriota bacterium
TTCCGATCTCCGCAAGCTGCCGTGGCGCAGCAATACAACCCGCAGTTATTCAATGGAATGCGTTGGCGGTTGGTGGGACCTTCTCGCGGCGGAAGGGCTCTTACGGCCTGCGGCGTTCCGGGCGAGCCGGATGTGTTCTACTTCGGAGCGGTGGATGGCGGAGTCTGGAAGTCGACCGGCGCCGGACGCGTCTGGAACCCCATTTTCGACCATGAGCCCATCGCTTCAATTGGAGCCATAGCCGTGGCGCCTTCTGATCCCAGTGTGATCTACGTCGGCACGGGAGAGGCGGACATGCGTTCCGACATCTCCTACGGGAATGGCATGTACAAGTCCACGAACGGCGGCCTCACCTGGACGCACATCGACCTCCAGGACACTCAGCAGATTGGCCGCGTTTTGATTGACCCGCACAATCCGAATATCGTTTTTGTGGCTGCCTTGGGACATGCCTACGGCCAGAACCCGCAGCGGGGCGTGTTTCGCTCGACGAATGGCGGGAAGACCTGGAAGAGAGTTCTGTACAAGAACGCGGATACCGGTGCGATCGACCTTGCCTTCGATTCCGCAAATCCCCGCACGCTTTATGCCGCGCTGTGGCAGACGCGCCGCCCGCCGTGGAGCGTCTACCCGCCTTCGAACGGGCCGGGCAGTGGACTTTATGAATCGACGGACGGAGGCAAGACTTGGAAGCATCTTGTGGGCCACGGGTTGCCGTCAGAATGCCTGGGTCGCATGGGAATTGCCGTTGCACCCAGCGATCCGAATCGAATTTATCTCATTGTCGATGCCAAGCGAGGCGGGTTGTACCGTTCCGATGATGCCGGCAAGACGTGGCTGCGCGTGAACGGCGAAGCACGCCTTTGGGAGCGGGGATGGTACTTTAGCGGCGTAACGGTGGACCCTAAGGACAAGAACATTGTTTACGTGGCGAACACGGCGCTTTATCGTTCGCAGGACGGCGGCCAAAGATTTACGGTCCTGAAGGCTGCGCCGGGCGGTGATGACTATCACAGTTTGTGGATCGAGCCCAACAATTCCAGCCGCATGATTGTTGCGAGCGACCAGGGTGTGGTGGTCACGGTAAACGGCGGACGAACGTGGAGTTCCTGGTACAACCAGCCGACCGCCCAGCTTTACCACATTGTCACCGACAACCGCTTTCCTTATTGGATCTACGGCTCGCAGCAGGATTCCGGTTCCGTTGCCATCATCAGCCGCAGCCTCTATCTTGGGATCAACGGCTATTCCTGGCGGCCCATCGATGTGGGCGGCGAGAGCGAATACATTGCGCCCGATCCTCTCAATCCCGGCATTCTCTGCGGCGGCTCGGACGGCACCACGGTCACGCGCTTTAATCTCCTCAGCGATCAAGACCAGGACCTCTCGCCCATTCTGGCGCATCCCGGCGTCTATCGCTCTACGTGGACGCTGCCGCTGGTTTTTTCGCCCGGCGATCCCCACGCGCTCTATTTCGGTTCCCAGGTTATTTTTTGCACCACGGACGGCGGCCAAGCGTGGCGGATCGTGAGTCCTGACCTGACGCGCAGGAATCCCGGCATTCCAGCCAACCTTGATCCTGCTACAGCGGCCGACACCGCCCGCAGAAACCGCCGCGGCGTGGTTTATACGATTGCGCCTTCACCTCTCGCAGCGGGAACGATCTGGGCCGGAACCGACGACGGGTTGATTCAACTCACCCGCGACGGAGGCAAGACCTGGCGCAACGTTACTCCTCCGGGTTTGACGGCCTGGAGCAAGATCAGCCTGATTGAAGCTTCGCATTTTGACGCTGAAACGGCCTATGCGGCCGTGGACCGTCATCGCCTTGACGATCTTCGGCATTACATTTACCGAACGCACGACGGCGGCAAGACCTGGAAGGAGATCAGCCTGGGAATTCCCTCGGGCAGTTTCGTGCGTGTGGTGCGTGAAGACTCCGTGCGAAAAGGCTTGCTTTACGCGGGGACGGAAAGGGGCGTCTTCGTTTCTTTCGATGAAGGCAACCATTGGCAGTCGCTGCAATTAAACCTGCCCAGCGCTTCGGTACGCGACCTGATCGTTCACGGAGATGATCTTGTGGCGGGGACGCACGGGCGCTCGATCTGGGTTCTTGACGATCTCGCACCGCTGCGCCAATTGGACGCGCAAGTGGCCGATTCTAATGCTGGCTTTTCCGGCCCTCAACCGCCTATCGCATCCGCCCCGGCTCTGATGAAGGCACTCCGCTCCCGCACGACGAACCCGCTGGGCAGAATCCGCCCGCCGGGGCAATCCTTGATTACTATTTCAAATCCAGACCCGCCGGGCCTGTGCTGCTTGAAATTTATGACCGCGACGGCAAGTTCGTGCGGCGCTTTTCGAGCGCGGCAAAGCCCCGGAAAGTGAATTTCGCAAAGCTCGATGTTGCCGCTTCGTGGTTGCAGACAAAGCAGTCGCCCTCCGCCGAGCCGGGCATGCACCGTTTTGTCTGGGATCTTCTCTATCCCGGATTGCCTGCGCCATCCGGTTTTGATCCGTGGGAGATATCCGGACTCTGGGCCGTGCCCGGCACATACACGGCAAAGCTGGTGGTGGATGGAAAGACTTACGCACAGCCTTTGACGGTGAAAATGGACCCGAGGGTCAAGGTGTCTCTTGCGGACCTTCAGAAACAATTTGATGTAAGCCGGCAAATTGTTGAGGTGCGCGCCCGCGTTTCCCAGGCTCTCAGCGACGCGCAGACTCTAGAGAAAAAGCTTCGGCGGCTCGAACCGAGGGCAGTGGACTATCCGGAGTTGAAAAGGTCTCTTGAAATTATTGAGCGCCAAATGCCCGCGTTGCTGGGTCCCGCTCCACCCTCCAATCCGGATTTTTCTGGTGAGTTCGGACCCAGGATCGACCACACGGGCCTTCGATACCTGGATGGGGCCTTCGGAAAGCTTGAGCACGCTGTAGAAAGCGCCGACGCGGCTCCCACGCCCGCTGCGCTAACGGCGCTTCATCAAGATTTGACGGTGATGCAGCCGACCATGGCCCTGTGGCTCAAAATCAAAACCGGGAACCTTGCAAAACTGAACTCGGTTTTAGGGCAGCTTAACCAGCCGCCCGTCACGCTTGCAAAGTGAATGAAGATAGGTCTTTGAACTGCGCAGCCGATGTTGTGGCGTGAGAGCTTCCTTATTGAAGCCCAGTCTGCACTTGGCCGGGCTTGACTCTTTTGTGGTCCCCCACGAATCTGTGCCTAGAAGCTGAACCTCATAAACATGTTGATACTGCGGTTGGCGGACTGGCCGCCAAAGAATCCCCCGGCAAGCGAATTCGACTGGCCAAAGATGGGCGAACTGAGGTTTCCAACCGGTGTTCCCAAGTTCACAATATTGAAGATATTGTGAACCATAACGCCCATTTCAACCTGATAACGCCGGTTCACAGACTCTCCACGGTGCCAAAAACCAGAACCGCTGTTACCGCTCAGCCCACGCCCCATGAGTCCGCCACGACCATGATAATGACCCCCTCCCCCTCCGCCACCGCCTTGAGTCTCTTTTCCGAAGCCGAAGGTCTTGGAAACACGTGCGTTCATTGAAAACTGCCCCGGGCCGGTCAGGTAGTCATAGGGGATAACCGCCTGGCTGGCAGCCGGATCAATATTGAAGGTTCCAAATTGGGTCGCAACAATATTCGGACCGGTTGCCCCAGCCGCGGCGAAAGCGGGCCGGTCATTGAAAATGGAGTCTCCGTTCAAGTCCTTGCCGATCGTGACGTTATAGGGTCTGCCGCTGGCAGCCACCATGAAGGGGCTAAACGTAATCCCATAAGGCAAGCCAAACGAGCCGCCCAAAAAGAAGCGGTTGCGGACGGCAAATGGGGCCGGCCCGTAGTCTTGCGCGATATTGTATTGGTTCATGGGGAAACTTCCGGCGCCAATGGTATTGCTGTTGGCGTAGCTGAGCGTGTAATATCCAAAAAGCTGGACGGGGGCTCCCAGGCGAATACTGAAGTTTGCGATCAATTGGTTTTCATTGAAGAGTCCGTCCGACTCGTACTGGTAGATGTTTCCCACATTTCCTAAGGGCCGAACGCCGCTCGTTGGATCGGCAGGATTGTAGGTTCCCGGAAGAGGCGCATTGATGTTGCGCGTCAGAAGCTGATGGACGCCATGGGTATTG
>JAJYHU010000268.1 GCA_021784615.1 Acidobacteriota bacterium
CCAGACGCAAATGCTAATTACATCACATTATGATATAATTATCAGGTGAAAAAAACGCGCGCACGGCCGTCCGCCGCAAAGATCGAGCATTTGAGCTTGCAGCAGCTTGCCGCCTTCCGGTACCAACTCCGGCGGTTCCTCCGCTTCAGTGAAAAGGCCGCACGGTCCTGCGGGTTGACGCCGCAGCAGCATCAGCTCCTGCTCGGGATCGCGGGGTTTACAGGGCGCGGCTGGGCCACCATCACCGAACTCGCTGAATTCCTGCAGGAACGCCACAATGCTGTTGTAGGGCTCGTCCAACGGGCGGAACGCCGTGGACTGGTTCAGAAAGATCACAGCTCAAGCGATCACCGGTTTGTGCGCGTATGCCTTTTACCAAAAGGGGAATGGATTCTTGCCAAACTTTCGCAGCTTCACCAAAAAGAAGTCCAGCGCTTCAACCAAGGAATGCTGAGCGCCTCCGACGCCGACGAGCACGCCAATGCAACATCTGCAGAGGCAGACACGAAATCTGATCGGGAGGTCCGTGTCCATCAGCAGTCCAAAACCCGGAAGCGCGCCTAATTCCAAGCGTCGATTTGAAACTTCCATCCGGGAAAGACGCGGGATCAGAATCTCAGTTGCCGTCAAGCCGCTCGCAACCAAACGGAATCGTCTAGGCCCATGAGCATGCCCGAGCGCGAAATCCCGAAGTACCCACGCCTCCGAAAATACGCGGGACTATTCCGCCAGGATCTCGCCGCAACTTATTCCCGCAACCTTCACAAGTGGTTGGTGGTTGCTCCGTTGATTGGCGCCCTGGTGGGCCTCTTCATTACTGGAATTACCGTCGTCATTCTTGATGAGATGTGGCCTCCGTTGCTGGTCTATTTCCTCCATCATCACTGGGCAATCATCCCGCTTCTGCTCGCCGGTTTCATCCTGGCGGGCCTTATCATGCAGTGCTTTACCCAGAACCCCAATGAGCACTCCACCGAAGAAATCATTCGTTCCTATCACGAACATCAGGGCGATATCAAGATGCGTTTCTTCGTCCCCAAAATCGCCGCAGCGGTCGCTACCGTCGGCTTCGGTGGGAGCGCAGCTCTTGAGGGACCCAGCATCTACGGAGGCGGCGCGATCGCGTCGTGGCTTTGGGCCCGGCTCAAGCGTTTCGGCTTGGAGCCCCGCGACCGGCGCATCATGCTCATCAGCGGAGCGGCGGCGGGCATGGCAGCAGTCTTTCGAGCTCCTTTGACGGGTTTGGTTTTTGCGCTGGAGATGCCCTATAAAGACGATTTGGCACATGAGGCCCTGCTTCCATCTCTCATCGCATCGGTCGTAGCCTATGCCACCTTGATCTCATTCCTCGGCTCACGGACGCTGTTCGATTTTGGCGGAGCAACGTCGTTCTCCAGAAAGGACCTCGTCTGGTCGGCAGTCCTGGGTCTCGTCTGCGGCCTCATCACGATGGTGTTCGACATTACGTACCGCCATGTGCGCGAGTTTGCAGTCCGGTGTTCAGCTCCTCACTGGATCAAGCTTGCCATGGGCGGCTTCTTGACCGGTGTGTGCGGCCTCGTTTTCATCTCGCTCTATAACGGCTCGCTGGTTCCTCTAGGCCCCAACTATGAGGCGGTTGACAAAATCCTTCTGGGGCAGCACACCGCGATAGAGCTCGCGCTGTTTGGACTGTTCAAACTCGCCGCCACGCTGTTTTCACTCGCCAGCGGCGGAGTTAGCGCAATGTTCGTCCCCTTGTTTTTGAGCGGGGCCTCGTTTGGCGCGGCGTTCAGCCAGTCCGTCGTTCACAGTTCCTCGATAAACCTCTACGCCGCTGTGGGAATGGCGGCCTTTATCGCCGGCGGATACAAAACCCCTCTGGCGGCGGTGGTCTTCGTCGCGGAGGCTACCGGGGGGCATGCTTACATCATTCCAGCCTTAGTGGGCGCCGCCGTCGCCTATGCTGTCTCCGGCGAAGCCTCCGCTTCTGGAGATCAGCACTTGCATGAAGGCGTCAGATTTCAGGAGTTGCTGGGTATTCCTGTCAGCGAGGTAATGCAAAAAGAGGTTGTAGCAATGCAAGCGGCCTCGAGCTTGCAGGAACTCGCGGAAGCCGTCCGCAGTCACCCCCACCACACCAGCTTCCCTGTATTCGACAACGGCCAAGTGGTGGGCGCCGTATCGGCTTGCTCGCTCGGAAAGGTCGACCCAAGCCAATGGACGCAAACGCCGGTTCGCGGGGTCATGGAACGACACACCGTCATCGTCTCCAAGGAAAGCGACTTCATGGATGCCATGCGCCTGCTGAGCGGCCAAAATCCTCAGCACATTCTTCTAGTCTCCTCGGGCGCCGGAAAGCTGGAAGGTGTTCTGACCCAAACGGACGTCATGGCAGCTTTGGAAGATCGTTTGAACCTGAGCCTGCAACCAGGCAAGGATTAGACGCCGCCGCTGCCCGGGCCTATAAAGTCTCTTTTATTCGCACAACCTGCAATTCCTCCTGGTAAAATAGAAGCCCATTAAAGGCCTAAGAATGAAAACCTCGGAATGGAAAGCGGATGTCCTGCTTACGGGAAATTGGCGAACGGCAACTTCCGTCCTGCTGTCAAACGGAAAGCTCCGCATCGTGGTCGACACCGGCATGCCCCACGAAGCGCACCTACTGCTGGAAGCCCTGGAGCAGCGGGGGCTCGGCGCGCCAGATATTCATTATGTAATCAATACCCATTTCCATATCGATCATGTATTAAATAACACTATATTTACCAATAGTCTGATTTGTGCCTCCCAGGAATCATACGACTGGTGCTGTTCGCTGTACTTCGATCTCACTGATGAGCAGCATTGGGAACAATTGCTACTGAAGTATTATCCGGAAATGTCGGGCTATGACCACGTCCTGGAACACATGCATCAGATGCGGAAGTTCACCCTGCGGTGGTGGGACCTGAATCGTTTGGGGACGCTGTCTCAATACCGCTGGATTGAGCAACACGCTCTGCCGGAAGGTCTCCAGCCCTTCTTCACATGGGGACATGTCCCCGGACACGTCTCCGTCATTATTCCCGATGGCCCAAAGCCGACCATTATTGCGGGTGACGCATTCGTCAGCCGCGCCAATGAAGATCGCGTCCTGACCATGATTCCGCACAACCGCGAGCAAGCCCGGAGGGACCGGGAGAAGGTTCTAGTTTGGGGTGGAAGGATTTTTCCCGGGCATGACGTCGAATTCACCAACCCGCCCCATAGCCACTAGAACAAGTCTCCCCCCTCCGATCCCAAGACGGGGATCCCGCCGGCATTCACGGCTTATCCCTTACAATCTGAGCGATTCACCTTATTCGGGTTTTATCCATGAGGATTGCGAGCCAGAACTATCAGTGAGGGAGGACGGTTTTGAGGTAATCCGCCAGGGCTTCCTGCCAGGGTCGAGGAAGCGAAAACTCGGCATTTTTCAAGGCTTGCATTTCCATGACGGCATATTTAAGCCGCCGGGCGCGCCGGCCCATCAGGTCCGACGGCACTCCGGACACCCCGCCGACATCAAGCCCCGCAAGCGCCGCGGCATGCGTTGCAAGTTCGTAGCGCGTGCAGGCTCCCTGGTTCGAAAGGTGGTAAAGTCCGCAGCGTCCGCTTTCGACAACCTCCAGAATTTTCTCCGCGGCATCCAGCGTATACGTTGCCGAGCCCATCTGGTCGCTTGCCACCACGTATTCCTCGCCGGCCGCCAGGGTTTGAAGCCCTTTCTCAACAAAATTCGTTTTCCCCGGCCCGAAAAGGACTGAAACCCTGAAGATCCAATATTTCGGCAATTTGGCTACGATTTGCTCGCCGCGCAGCTTTGTCCGCCCGTAGACAGTTCGGGGAATAGTCAAATCAGATTCCATATAAGGATGGTCTTTCTTGCCGTCGAACACCGCATCCGTGGAGATATAAGCAAGTGCGGCGCCAATTTCACTCGCAGCTTCCGCGACGTGGCAAGTGCCGTGCACGTTGACCAGATAGGCCAGGGCGGGGTTTGCTTCGCAAACGTCGGGGCTGGGAATCGCGGCCGAGTGAATGACCACGTCCGGGCGCAGCCGCAGGAAAGCAGACCGCACCTCGTTAAACTTCGTGATATCGGCTTCCGCCCGGCTTATCGGCAATACCCGCTGGCGGCGCTGGATCA
>JAJYHU010000302.1 GCA_021784615.1 Acidobacteriota bacterium
TGATCGCAGGCTACCTGCGCTTCGACGGCGACATCTTCCCGCAGGCCACGGGTGGGGTCAATGCAAGCCCATACTTTGCATTGCTCTTGCTGGTGACGGTGGTCTGGGCCATGGGGGCGGAGCATTACGGCCTTTGCACCGTCAAATATCTGTTTGCGCCGGGTGGAAAGACGCAAAAAGGTTTTCTCGCTTGTTTTGTGACGTATGCTGCGGTGCTTGCCATGATGTTCTTTTACCGCGCCGCGAGTTTTTCCCGTCTCTTTATCGCTCTAAGCGCCGTCGCGCTGGTCCTTTTGACTATCTTCGTGCGAGTGGTCTTCAGGGTTATCTGGCATCTGCAGCGGCGTTATGAGCAGAATTGGATCAAGATTCTGATCATCGGAGCCGACGAATTTGCCGGGCAGGTTGCCCGCTCACTAAATTGCGGGCAACTCATGCCTTGTCGTACGGTGGGTTTTGTTTCTTTGCCCGGCCAGAAGACGGCGGAATTTGACGCTCCTGTATACACAATAGAAGATCTGGAGATGCTGGCTTCGAGAAATGGCATTGACGAGGTCATCCTGGCCCTTCCGCTTTCCCGTTTTGCGGAAATACCCGCGCTGATGACCCGGTTGGAACCTCTGTGCGTTCCCATCCGTGCGACCTTGGATATGGGTGAGGATATTTTTGTCCGGGAAAGGCTATTCGATCTTGGCGGGATGCTGATGCTCGACCTGCATTCGACTCCCGCAGAGTCAATCACCTATTTCATTCTGAAGCGGGCCTTCGATCTGGTTTTCTCGATTGCGGCGGTGGTGGTCGGGCCTTTGATGTTGCTAATCGCTGCCTTGGTCAAGTTGACTTCCCCTGGGCCCGTACTGTTCACTCAGGATCGCGTGGGATTAAATGGCAGGATCTTTCGTATCTACAAATTCCGCACCATGCGTCAAAGCGTGCCGGATGAAAGCAATACGCGCTGGACGACTCAAAACGACCCTCGACGCACCAGGCTGGGGAGTTTTTTGCGCGCCGCCAGCCTCGATGAACTACCTCAGTTTTTCAACGTTATCAGGGGCGATATGAGCGTTGTCGGTCCGCGTCCCGAACGCCCGTTTTTCGTGCAGAAGTTCCTGCGAGATATCGCGCTCTACAATAGCCGGCATTACTTGAAAGTCGGAATCACCGGATGGGCGCAGGTGAACGGATGGCGCGGCGACACTTCGATTTTTAAGCGCCTTGAACATGATCTTTATTACTTACGAAACTGGAGCCTTTCTTTCGACCTTCAAATTATCCTTCTGACGCTCATCCGGGGCCTCTCCAATCGGAACGCTTACTGACCGCAGGTTAGCCAATTCCAGGGGCGCTCAAACCTAAAGGTGAACTTTTTGTGTAAGAAGGTTGTTCCAAGCCGTTCTGAAGGCGCTCAGGGAGAATTCCCGCTCAATCGTTTCCCGAGCGCATTTCCCGAGGCGTCGAGCAAGTTCAATATCTGCGATGAGCTGCTTTGCGCGCTCTACAGCTTCCGAAACGTTCTCCACGAGGAATCCGTTCTCACCGTTTCGGATCGGAGTCGAGGGGTGTCGCAGCGAAATCACGGGCATCCCGGACGCCATGGCTTCGAGCACCGCCAGGTTATAACCGTCTTCGGGTTCGCGGGTAAGGTTAAGGTAGGCCCTGTACTGACAATAAGACGACCGCAAATCGTTCCAGTCCCGCGATGGCTGGGCGCCAGGAATTCTCGGATTCACTCCCACGATTTTGACGGGAACCTGAGTCCGGATTTGCATCAGCTCGTCGAAGGCAAAATGCATCCGTTGAAGCATGTTGCCGACCACCAGAAGGGAGGGTTCGGCGCCCTCGTAAGCGCCCATTTCATTCAGGGTGATTCCCTGGTTGATGACGGTGCCCTTCAAACCCCAGTCTGAACCGGCGTGGGCTGAAATGAACACCACGCGCACCAGTCCCAGTCTGACCAAAGGCCGGAGAGTGAGGCTAGCGTACAGGTTCTTTCCAAATCTGCGGAACCCGATCCTGCTGAACTCGAGTTGGCCTCTTCTGCCGTGAATGATCTGAATGTAAGGTTTGTGGTATCGAAGACAATAAGGGAGGAACCTGGCTAAATCGCGCCGGATGTCATGCCCGACGACGGCGTCGAATTTAGGAAAATCCCGGCGGGCGGTTGCCCAGTCGATCGACTCAAAGTTAGCGGGCAGGGGACGGTTGTGGTGGACCCACTGATTAAGGACCGACCAGTGATGCCCTATTTTAGACAAATTATAAAGATAGCCCGTATGCCTGTTGACGGTAAGGATATCGAGATTTGGAAATCTTCCCATGTTGCTTTTGCTTCCATTTCATTGAGGAAAAATAACAGAGCTATAACTGGAAAGCCGATAGGACCTTGCTTCCCTGGGGTGCTGCGCATGGGTCATGTGCCGGGTTGAGCGCGAAAAGCCACGCGCAAGCTATTGATCGCCGCAGGATCACCGAAACTGCGACCGTGACTCAGCTTGTTTTTCGCGAGATCTCCTTGTCTCCTCAGCATTGTCACGATACGCCCCGCAATGAGTCGAACTCAAACTGCAAGACGGTAGTCACACTTATCCAGATGGTTTCTTTCCCAAGCACAGGGTCGAGCCTGCTTTCGGAGTCCGGAGGATCCTGCCCCTCCCCCTGCCAACAGGATTCGCATACTTTCGAGCCACCGGCAACAAGAAAAAGGCACAAAAAGGGAGAAGGGAGACGAGAGGCGGAATCGTATTCAAGAAAACGGACTCAAGACTCACTAAGACAGTTCCGCTGCCGCTGACTGACATGAGATAGTTCAGGATGGCTGCCCAGAATATGAGCATAATGATGTTCATCGTTTCTTGCTGCAAAAGGTAACGGTGAACCCAGCCAAATCCCAGCCCCTGCAGAAACGAATAGAACAACATGCCCAACAATCCCCACTCCAGATAACCCGTGCCATAGAACGTCAATGCTGCGGACAACCCCGAAGTATTTGTTGATTGGTCGGCCATAAGGTCGAACACGAACTCTGAAGGGATCGGCGTCTTAGGCCGGCCCGTCAGTTGGTCCTCGATCCGTTCCACTTCACGATGCAAAGCTCCGCCGCGCATGGGGCCGAAGCGATCCATGTATTTAAAAATGAAGTCCGTCGGCTGCGCCTGTTCTATCGTAACCCGGTCGTAATAAGTCCGATAGAGGCTCTCAGCCTGCCAGAACCCCTGGGTTGACATCAGACGAACCGCTACAATCGCGAATGATATGGGGACGACAACGATAAGCAGCGGCAACAAAATTTTCCGAAATTCCCGTTTCTTGTTCAGATAGAAGAGCAGGATGTTGAACCAGATAAAAATCAGAATGGCAGCAGCCTTGGTAGCAAGTAGCGCGTCGCTAGTGATTGCAAGCCCAAATCCCAGATACATCAATGCTTTCGCCGCACGGGAACCCGATTCTCGATGCACCGCCCAGGCCACGAGCCCAAGACTCGCATAGCAACCAGGACCGAATACGGACATGGTCCGATTGACGATACCGCTGGTAGCCTGAACCCAGGCCATGGCAGGGAAACTTGAGAAGATCGGGATTCCATTTTGGCCAAAAAAGATGAGCGTAACAAACGTCGCACCAAGAAGTGATACAAACAGCCCGACATTCAAAGGAAGCACTGGAAACAGCAGCTTGATCCTGGTGCTCTTGGGTTGCAGATCAGGTTTCGAAGCAGGTTTCTGGGGGTTAGGGGCGGCATGGTGATCTCCATGCCCCTTTCTTCTGGAGCGGTCACGAATGAAAGAGGAAGGGTCGGCTGCCAGAAGGCCCACATAGAACATTCCGAAAGCCGCGGCGGCGTAAGCATAGGAAATCCCCCCGTACATGGCCCGAATTTGCAGAAATCCTAAGTACTGGAACAGAAAATATGCTACCCAGAAAAAGGGAAGGCAGAAAACACTTCGGTACCGCCGATAGATCAGCACAGCGACCGCGGCGACAAAGATGGAGACTGCGATTTCACTCACGTTCGCTCCCTACGGACGCCTGCAAAGCGCAGTATTTTCATAATACAGAATGTGTGAACGCGCCGCATCATCAGATCAGGTAATATTTTGCACGGTGGGTGTTCCTGAGTGGAAATCACGGACGCGCAGTT
>JAJYHU010000335.1 GCA_021784615.1 Acidobacteriota bacterium
CCTAGCCCGGATTATTCACGTTCTCAAAGGCAGGAAAAGCCTCCTGTGGTACAAACACGTTGTGAGGACGATGTTTGACGCACCAAAGGAGGCTTTCGCTTGGCCGAGCATACCAGAACAGAGTGTTTGCTGTTCCCCGGTATTTTTTCCAAGCCGGTGGTGGCGCAGTTTGACCAGCGGCAGGGCAGTTCCGACGGCGGAGCGATTCTGCTGAAAGCCGCAGATTGCAGGTTGGGACTGACCGGCGCGCTGGCCGCCTGTCTGGAGGACCAGCGGCAAGCGGGCAAGGTGCGGCACGAATTGCGCGAACTACTGACGCAACGCGTGATGGCGATTGCCGGCGGGTACGAGGACGCCAACGATGCGGCGCGCTTGGCCTCCGATCCGGTGCACAAACTCTTGGTGGGTCGTGATCCCATCGAAGGCGAGGACCTGGCCTCGCAGCCCACCCTGTCGCGCTTTGAGAATGCTCCCAAGCGCCAGCACTTGTTTCGCCTGGCGGAAGTGCTGGCCGAGCGGGTGATCGAGCGGCATCGTCGGCGTCTGAAGGGTCGTGTCCGCCGCATCACCATCGATCTGGACCCCACCGACGACCCCACGCAGGGCGCTCAACAACTGTCCTTCTTTAACCGCCACTATGAGACCTGGTGCTACCTGCCGCTCGTGGGTTTCCTGACCTTCAATGACGAGGCCGAGCAGCACCTGTTCACGGCCGTGTTGCGCTCGGGCAAGGCGGTGGCCTGGAGGGGAGACCGCGCCATTCTGCGCCGGTTGCTGAAGAAGCTGCGTCGCGCTTTTCCCGGAGCGCAGATTCGGATTCGCCTGGACGGCGGGTTCGCCGAGCCGGAACTGCTGGACTATCTGGATGCGCAACCCGACGTGGAATAGGTGGTGGCGATGGCTAAAAACACGGTCTTGAATCGCCTCGCCCGTCCAGTTCTGCGCCTGGCTCGCCGCCTGTCGAACGAGACGGGTAAGACCAAGCACGTCTATGGGGAATGCCTTTACGCGACTCGCAAGACCTGGTCGCATCCGCGCCGCGTGATCTATAAAGCCGAAGGGGTGCGTCAGGAAGGCAAAGACCCCAAGGACAACCCGCGCTTCGTGATCACCCATCTCGGCCAGACGCCGCAGCGGATTTACGAGCGGGTGTACTGCCAGCGCGGCGACCTCGAAAACCGCATCAAGGAACTGCACCAGGGGATGGAGATCGGACGTACCAGTTGCAGCAGCTTTTGGGCCAACCCGTTTCGCGTCCTGATGACCGCGGCGGCTTACCTGCTGATGCAAGAACTGAGGCTGCCGGCGGCGCGCACCGACTGTCGACGGGCGCAAGTCTGGATGCTGCGTGAGCGGTTGCTGATGCTGGGCGCTCGGGTGGTTGGCTCGGTGCGCCGCGTGGTAATTCACCTGTCCGTCTCCTTTCCCTTTCTGAACACCTTCCGGCAAGTCGCGCTCGCCTTGGGCGCGCGCGCCGGATAGCTCCGCCTGCTTCCCCAAAACATGCGTCGCCATGCCGACGCCCACCCGAGGCCAAGGGGAAGCTGCGTCTGGAATGGGGAAAGAGCTGGCGCCGATCGATCTCCTCCGCCCCGAAAAACCCCCAGCATGCCCGTCGGCCACCGCTGGGCCATCGTTTCAGGTGCTTTGGAATGCGAAATCGAAATCTGCGCCTCGTTCAGTAGAGTCGAGGATGAGCGCGGTGGCAGCGCGAGTGCCGCCCCGTTTCCCATCCCCGCTCATCGAACCGGACGTGCCCATTTCGGGCATCCGGCTCTCCGACAGGTTTCATTGCCAGACTCACGGACGGACACCCACATGCACCTGACGCAGACGCAAAACGCCCAGCGGACCAAAGACCGCATCGGCCGCCAGAGCGCGCGTGCCGCGCGTGGGCACATGATGCCGGTGTCTCAGGAAGTGTCGAACACGCTCCGCGACGTGGTTGTCGACCGCGCGATACGCCTGCAACCGAGTGCCGTAGCTGAAGTAACTCGACCAGCCGCGCAGAATGCTGTTCAGCCGGTCGCGTACTTCCGGCCACGTCCCCTTGTTGCCAGGTACCAACACCTCGTGAACCTTCCGTCGCAGCCGCGCCACGCTCTTCTTCGACGGGCTGGCGCCCAAATACCAATGGCCATCCTTCCGGTAATGCTGCGGCCCGAACGTGTATCCCAGAAAGTCAAAACTCTCCCGCCGACCGTCCCGAAGCTTGGTCTTCTTCTCGTTCAAGGTCAGCCCCAAGCGCGTCATCACCTGCCGCGTGTCGGCGGCTGAGGATCACGAAATCGTCCGCGTAGTTGACAACCTCCGCCTGAAAAGCGTTTCCCCGTCCGGCGATTCGCCAGTACTTCAGGAACCGATTCAGGTAGAGGTTGGCGAGCAGTGGGCTGGCAACTCCACCTTGCGGAGTTCCGCAACTGCTCTTTCGACCTCCCGTCATTCTTCGATTCCCTTTCTCATCCCGTTCCTCGACCGGAGCTTTCAGCCACATCTTGACCAGATGCAGCACGTCCCGATCAACGATTCGCCGCGCAACCGAGTGAATCAGTTGGCAGTACGGAATGGTATCGAAGTATTTGGACAAATCCACGTCGACCACCTCGGTGTAGCCTGCACAGAGAAGCTGGTGGACTTTCCGGATCGCGTCCTGGGCGCTGCGCTTCGGCCGGTAACCATAAGCACAGGGTTCCAGGTCCGCCTCGAAGACCGGCTCCAGCACCAGTTTGGCGGCGGTCTGCACCACCCTATCGCGGATAGAGGGAATACCGAGCGGCCGCTCGCCGCCTCCCGGCTTCGGGATCATCACCCGTCGCACAGGTTGCGGCTTGTACTTCTTGGTGCGGAGTTCGTTCCTGAGTTCCATCAACCACTTCTCCCGCCCTTGCGCCTCGATCCCCTCGAAGTTCTGCCCATCCACGCCCGGCGCGCCTTTGTTGGCCTTCGCCAGTTCGTAGGCATGAGCCAGAATGTCTTCGCGGTAAATCTTGTCGTAGAGCAGGTAGAAGCGGTATTCCGGTTCGTCCTTCGCCTTACGGTACAGCTTCCTCTGAAGCGTCCGGATCTTGCTCGGTGTTTCCAGGTTCATCGCCAATCACCTCACCTTGGCTTCTTCGAAAGCGCTCCTGAAGTGAGGGCCCTTCCCTCCACCAGCGTTACCCGGCTTCAGCGGTACTTTGACCCTCTCCGAGTCCCAGCCGGGCCGCCCTCCCTGCCGAGGGCGTTGAAGTTCGCCTCCGCCCGGACTGGGGTTCCCCCACTCGCCCAGATCACTCTCCCTGCATGCCGTGCCCATTACCCCGGCGGACCCGAACCGGTGCGCGTGGCGGTTACTTCCCGGTCGGTGCTGCCTTCCCCGAAATTCAGGCGGGTCGGCGTCCACGACTTCACTTTCGACGCCTGCTCAGGCTTCACTCGCGTTACGGCCTGCAGGGTTGCTCAGCCACCCGAGGTGGCCTTTGTCACAAGGCTCCGGCCTTGGTCGGTTACCCGCTCAAGCCGCTTGTCAGCTACCAGAGTTACCGACAACTATCTGGGTGGGACTTTCACCCACCGGTGATCTACGCCATTGGGGCGCACTGAATAATCCGGGCTAGGGGCTTATTGGAGCAAGATGGAGCAACGCGAAAGGTAAGCGGCATTTCCAAGTTATTGAAAGTATGGTAGGCCCGAACGGACTCGAACCGTTGACCTCTACCGTGTCAAGGTAGCGCTCTAACCAGACTGAGCTACGGGCCTGAAAAGACAAAACAGCCGGACGACCGTTAGTAATTCTATCATATCTGGCGGTGTTGCCAATTGCCGCGGAAACCGGCGGCGCACGCCGGACCCATTGCGGAGTGGGAAGCCTTCGCATGGCCGCAATCTCGCAAGGAGGCATTTGGGAAAATCGTTTGAGCCTCGCCTCGAGCTAAACAGCGGATAGGGCGATCATCCCGCAGGCCAGCCGTTTCGGAATGTAAGTAGCGGGCCGATGAACCCCGCCTTGTGGGACGGCCTTGACCTGAGAGGTGGACCTGCGCTCCGGGGGATTCCTATTTTTGCGTTCAGAAAAAGCTTGCCTTTTGCGATTAACTTGTAGCATGATTACTGCAATATGAGCGAGGAACCGCGTGGCCCTCAGGCTTCACGCCTTCGG
>JAJYHU010000151.1 GCA_021784615.1 Acidobacteriota bacterium
GCCCGCAACTACGAAGCGGTGGCAAAAGCGCTGGTGGAGCAAGTCAGCATGGCAAGCGACCAGGCGCCGCAGATTATTACGGAGTAGGGTTGGCAGTGGCGGTCTTTCCCAAAACCATCAAGCTTCTCGGCGATGGCGGCACGCTCGCGATCGATTGGTCCGACGGCCACCGGAGCGCCTATCCTTACCGGTATCTTCGGGACCGCTGCCCCTGCGCCACCTGCACGGATTCCGAGCCGGCTCCCGAGCCCCCGCCAAGCCAGCTTCCCATGCTGGGCGCGAAACCCTTAAGACCCGACCGGGCGGAACTGGTGGGCCGCTACGCCTTGCAGATCTTTTGGAACGACGGACACTCGAGCGGCATTTACACGTTCGATTATCTGCGCGAGTTGTGCTTCTGCGACGCTTGTGAAGCGGAGCTGGATCATCTGATTTAGCAGGTTGATAAAAGGCGTTCGCAGGGCTATCATCCTCACCGAAGTAAAGAATCTCGATTTCCACCCATCGCTTGCACGGGGATTTCTTTCATCATGCGCCTGACGACGGCAAGGAGGAAGTCATGATTTCTCTTAAAGCTTCTTCGGCACTTCTGATGGTGGCGGCACTGGGTTTCCCCTTACTGGCCGCGGCTCCCATAGCCCGATCATCCCGGCGCTCCTCTTCGCGGGGCTTGCTTCTGGTGGACAACAAAGGCAATCACACCTTGGGCATTGTCGATCCTCATGCCGGCCGGGAAATCGCCACGATCACCGAGACCGGCATCCGGGGCCATGAGGTTGCGGCGTCTCCAGACGGCCGCACGGCCTATGTTCCCATCTATGGCAATTCCGGCGTGGGCAGCCCCGGAACCGACGGCCGCACCATCGACGTGATTGACCTCGCCTCAAGGCGCGTGGTCTCAACCATCGATCTTGGACGGCCCATGCGCCCGCACTGCGCGAAGTTCAGCCCCAAGGACGGACGGCTCTACGTCTCGACGGAGCTTGCCGACTCCGTGACCATCATCGACCCCCGCACCAACCAGGTTGTTGGCTCCATCCCCACCGGACAGCCGGAGTCGCACATGCTGGCGTTCACGCACGACGGCCGCCGCATCTACACGGCGAACGTGGGGCCGGGAACCGTCTCCGTACTGGATGTTGCGTCGCGCAAGACGCTCAAGATCATCCACGTGGCGAAAGAGGTGCAGCGGATTTCCGTCTCCATGGACGACCGGTACGCTTTTACCTCAGACCAGAAGGCCCCGCGCCTGGCGGTGATAGATACCGCCACCAACAAAGTTGCGTGCTGGGTGGAATTGCCCGGCATCGGTTACGGAACCGCGCCCACGCTCAACGGCCGCTATCTGCTGGTGGCCGTGATCAACAAGAACAAGGTGGCCGTGGTGGACCTCCGCACGATGCGGGTGGTTCGGTCGATTGACGTGCCCGCCGCGCCGCAGGAAATCCTGGTCCGGCCCGACGATCGCTTCGCTTACGTCTCCTGCGATCGCAGCCGCCAGGTCGCCGAGATTGATCTCCGCGCCTGGAAGGTAGATAAGCTGATCAACACCGGGCCCGTCACGGACGGCCTGGCCTGGGCGGCCGCGCATTAGCAGTTTGTTGAAACACTCATGCGACCTGTCATTCCGGGGAGCCGAAAGGCGAAGAGGAATCTCGCATGGGGTCCGATTTCAGGGCGGGATTCCTCGCGGAGTTTATCCTGAGCCCCCTGCACTTCGTTCGGGCCGTTCGCTAGCGGAGGGCGAACGGGCTCGGAATGAGACGGCGCCGAAACATTTTTCAATAAACTGTTAAAGCCGCATGGATTCTGGTTTTCAGGGCCATGCAGAAATACCAACTCGCAATGCTGGGCAAGCTTTCTTCAGTTGCCGGAAGGCGGCACTCATGAAACGCCGGGAATTTATCGCTTCATCATTGGCGCTGGCCTCGACGGGAATGGCTGCGCGAACGGGGCGCGCTGCGAATGGAGTGATCGAAATCCTCATCAACGAGCCCGTGGGGCGGATCGCGCCGGAGCTGCACGGCCAGTTTACCGAGCATATCGGCGGCGTCATCTACGACGGCATCTGGGTGGGCGAAAACTCAAAGATCCCGAACCAGGGAGGCATTCGCAAGGCGCTGGTGGACCGCCTGCGACAGCTCCAGGTTCCCGTAGTTCGCTGGCCGGGCGGTTGCTTTGCGGACAGCTACAACTGGCGCGATGGCACCGGCCCACAGGCCGAGCGGCCCGTCCGCACCAACTTCTGGGCTAACGACCGCGCGCTTTGGAAAGTCCCGGACGGCCCGCAGAAGTACGAGCCCAACACCTTTGGGACTCCGGAGTTCATGCGCTTTTGCCGCCTGACGGGCGCCAAACCTTATTTTGCCGCGAACGTCCGCAGCCTCAGCCCTCTCGACTTTGATCAGTGGGTGGAATACTGCAATGCGCCCGCGGAGTCAACGACGCTTGCCAGGCGGCGCGCGGCAGACGGCAGCCGGGAGCCGCACGGCGTCACCTATTGGGGAATTGGCAATGAGTCCTGGGGCTGTGGCGGCAACTTCCTGCCGCAGGAATATGCCACGGAGTACCGGCGCTTTACGGCCTGGGTTCCGGACTACGGCATGAAGCTCAACTTTATCGGCTCCGGCCCGGGCGCGGGAATCGACCATCCGAATGTGGCCTGGACGCGCGGTTTTCTGGAAGCCGTGGCCGCCAAGCGCCTGAGTTTGTTCGACCAGCTTTACGGCCTGTCGCTGCACTACTACTGCGGAACCACCGGCAACGGCAGCTCCATCAATTTCAGCGCAGCCGACTGGTACCAGTTGTTGTGGCAGGCCAATGTGATGGATTCGCATCTCACCGCGCATTGGCTGGCGATGGGGGAAATCGACCGCGATCACAAAGTGAAGCTGGTGGTGGATGAATGGGGCGCGTGGCACAGCGGTCCGGCAATTGACCCGCGCTATCTCTTTAGCTATCCGCCTTCCATGCTGGATGCCCTGGTTACCGGCATCACGCTCGACATTTTCAACCGCCACGCTGAAAAGCTCGCCATGTGCAACGTGGCGCAGCTCATCAACAACCTTCACACGCTGTTTTTGGCCGTGGAAGACCGCTTCACGGTCACGCCCAATTTCTGGGTCTTCGACATGTACAAGGCGCACCGCGGCGGCCAGTCGCTGCGCTTCATGGGCGATGCTCCGTCGATTCCTTACTCCTACCAAGGGAAAGGCAACTCGCTTTGGGGGCTGGCCGGTTCGGCGTCGATCCATCAGAAGGAGAAGAGGCTGGTGGTGACGGTGGTAAATCCTAACGTGAGCGAAGAGCGCACAACGGAGATCACCCTGCATGGCGCTTCCGCGCGGTCCGGGCGGGTTACGGTGCTGGCGGAAACCGATATCCACGCGCATAACGATTTTGAACACCCGAACGCCGTCCGCCCCAGCGAAGCGCCGGCCAAAGTTTCCGGCTCCCGCTTTGCCTGGACGTTTAAACCCGCCTCTGTCACCAAGCTTGAAATCGATCTCGCCTGAAGCCGTTGGCGCTCTCGCCGCATTGGCGCGTGCCGCATCGGCGCGTCGACATGTTGTGCGCTCCCGGCTATAATGAGCGCCGAGCGGCCATGGTGCATGGACACGATCCCGAATCACTTCGCAGCTTGCAAAGCGAAGTCGAAACCTTCATTCAATCCCTCTCGCGCCCAATGGTGGTTGAGGATGAGGTTGATCTCTTCGACCTCACTTCGGCCGAGTGGCGGTTGACGCTCGAACCCGACAAGCTGCTTTTTGAAGCCTGGAACGGCAAGCGGTCGTTGGCGCGGCGCGTGGAAGATCTGGCTTATCGCGACGGAGGAAAGCTGGGACTTTTTGTTCGCCGGCCGCATGCCCGGGCGACAAGTGTGCTGGAATTTCGCGATCTTCGGTCCGCCGAGCGCCGGGGCAGGGGCAAGGGGCGCTCCGCTTTCCGCAGCGAGTTCGTGGCGATGATCGAGCGCGAGCATCCCGGCTGGCGGCGGGAATACGTTAGCAATCGCTCGGACCGCGAGCATTCCTTCTCCACGTGGTACACACGCGGGCTGGCACGGCAGGGCCGGACGGCCTGGGCTTTTATCGGGCTCGGCGATGACGAGTCTCCTGCGGCTGCTGATTCCGCGCTGGCGTTCGGCATGATCTGGCTCGACTGGCTGCGCGCCCGCGCAGACAGAACCGTGGTTTCCAAGCTTCGGATTTACTTGCCGCGCGCGGCCGTTGATCTGAATGCGCAGCGCGCCCTGTGCCTGAATCGCCGCGCGGCGCAATTGGAGTTGTACGAATGGAACCGTGGCGATTCACGCCCGCAATGGATCGGCCTGGAAGCCTATCGCAACGTGGAATCGCGCCTGGTGCACCGCGGGTCAAGCGAATCACTTGTCAAGCGGCACCGAGACATGCTGAGCCGTTTGCTGGGTGACAAGATGGACCGGCTTGCGACGGTGGCCGATACTTCCGGCGGTTTTGTTTCCGTGCGCGTCGAAGGGCTTGAGGTCGCCCGCGTGGAAGGCGACCTTTCACCGCGTGTCTATTTCGGCCTTGAAGGAAGCGTGCGGAGATTGGACGAGGCGGGGATTGAAGAATTTCAGAACTTCATCTCGCTTGTGCTCAGCCGCCGCAACGCTGCCTGCCCCGACTCCTCCGATGAATTCTATCGCCTGCAACCCGAGCGCTGGCTTGAGAGCTTGCTGGTGAAAGACATCACCAAAATTGATCCCGGCCTTTCGTCCGACTTCGTGTACCCGCAAGTGCCGGCGTTTTCCAGAACGGATCGCGGCGTGATTGACATCCTGAGCGCCACGCGGGCGGGCAGGCTGGCGGTGATCGAGCTGAAGCTTCACGAAGAAATCAACCTGCCCTTCCAGGCGCTCGATTACTGGCTGCGCGTGGAGGCGATCCGGCGGAAGGCAAAGTTCCAGGACTTTGGATATTTTGTGGGTTTGTCACTGGCAGACGCGCCGCCTTTGCTGTACCTCGTCGCGCCTGCGTTCCGATTCCATTCCACAACATCCCGCCTGCTTCGCTACCTTGATCCCGCGATTGCCGTGATCCAGGTGGGAATCAACAATCAGTGGCGGCGGGGCATCAAAATTCTCTTTAGGCGCGACGGGCGCACGGGCGCCTGATGCCGAGCGCGCATCGGTTTCCGTTTGTCCGCCTCAAAAGACCCGGTTGGAATCGAGCAGCAAGGTTACCGGCCCGTCGTTTGTGAGTTCAACTTCCATCAGCGCCTGGAACTCACCCGTTTCTACTTGCATCCCCAGCGCCGAGATCGATTCCACGAAGGCGTGATAGAGCGGCCGGGCTTGGTCGGCCGGCGCAGCCTGAATGTAACTTGGCCGGCGGCCCTTGCGGCAGTCGCCGTAGATGGTGAACTCCGACACGACGAGCACAGCGGTGCCCGCTTCACGAAGGTCAAGATTCATCCGGCCGTGATCGTCATTGAAAATCCGCAGGCTTGCGATCTTCTCTGCCAAGACTTTTCCGGTTTCGCGGGTATCCGCTCGGGCGATTGCGACCATCACCAGCACTCCCGGGCCGATTTGCCCGATCGTCCGGCCCTCCACCCGCACCTCGGCGCGCTTCACGCGCTGGACCACAGCTCGCATTGATCTCCGCTCCTTTTCGGTGTCGGCCGAGCGCCAGGCGCCGCAGAATCAGCCGCTTTGTTCTTGTATCACTTCCCTCCGTGCGATGCCAACCCCTGAAGCGGCGTCGTGGGCTGTAGCAAAGGGAAGCGGTTGTGAGTAAACTTTACCCGGTGTTGCGGATATGAACAGAATTTAACTTTCTGTCAAGTTATTACTTAATGAACATCTTTGTATCTAATTGATACATCTGCGCTTACGTTTCCACTTCAAAAACGTCCCAAAAATCCCCATCGTCCCATTTCCGGGGGATAGGCTAGAGTTGTAGATGGGACGCGGGGTGAGCCACTGAGGGTGGCCGCTTTGGGGAGGCGTCCGTGCGATTGATGGGGAGGGTGTTTTGCAGATGCATTCCAGCGCCGTTCAAGCCTCCGCCGAGCCTGCGGGCTCGCTGCCGCGGGAGCAATCCGCCGCCGAGGCGCTTGTTGAGCGCCGGCTGGTCGGGCGAGTTTTTGATGAGTGTGACGCGGTGATTCGCGAAGCGTGCCGGTCGTCTTCGGCGCCGCCTGAATTTCTAGGGGCGCTGACGGCCAACGAATCCGGCGGCCGGCGTGACGCGACGCGATTTGAGCCGGCGGTCTACCGGCATTTGCAGGCGGTAGCGAGCGGCAATTCTGCGGCCTACGGCAGCCTGACGGCGGCGGCGCTGGATGCTGAAGCGGCGGAACTTTTGCCGAGCGACGCCGCGCTGCACGCGCGCCAACTGACGGCGGCTTTTGCGGCGAACCACGGGGCGCAGCTTGCCGGCCTGCCGGATGAGGCTCTGCGCGAGTTTTCGACCTCCTGGGGATACACGCAGATCATGGGCTACCACATGGTGGGGCGGGCGGGAACGGTGCGCGATCTGATGGATCCGCCTTTTCACTATCGCGTGGCGGTGCGGCTTTTGTCGGAATTTGCGGCTGACTACCGGCTGGACCCGGCCCGCGACTTTTCTGAGATGTTCTGCTGTTGGAACACCGGCCGTCCGAACGGCAAAACGTCTGATCCGAACTATGTTGAAAACGGGCTCCGACGCATGCGGATTTACCGCCAGCTTCAGGCGGGGGCTGCGGCGGCCCGGTAAAAACGAGAGGAGAAAATTGATGCCCAACCTGGTGGCGTTTGTGGTGGGACTTGCGGTGGGAGTTGTGCTGGAGGCGTTTCTTGAGAAGCGAGTGGTGGCGGAAGTTCAAAAGCTGCACGCCTACGTGGCGGGAGAGTTCCAGAAGCTTGCCGCCAAGCTGTAGGCGAACCTGCGATTGATTTCGATGGCGGCGCCCGGCGTTGCAGCGGAGCCATTACGCCGCCATCCCGGCAGGCGGGAAAAAGCAGAGGCGTCCTCGCGCAAAGGCGCGAAGGCGCAAAGAAAGAATTTGTGAAGGCGTGAAAAAAAGCGCGGCCCGGAGATCAAATCGCGGGGCGGAAGCGTAGAGGCGGGTTTACGCCGCTACTTGGCGGGATAAGCCCGCCGCTACAAAAACGATGATGCGATTTATCAACCAGCTTTTTTCAGAATCCGGAGAAGCAAGCTACGGCCGCACGGCGTCGTTTGTCACGCTGATGGTGGCGATTGGATGGATTTCTTACCTGGTGTGGAAGACGCATCAACTTCCGCATCTCGACGGCGTCACAGGATTTATTTCCATGCTTTACGGCCTCAGTAAGACGGGCGAGACCGTGCAGCGGGTGATGGGGAAAAAACAGTGAACTTGAAGTCCTCGGTCCATTCGGCGCTCGATGGGGCGAACCAGTTCCTGGGCCTTCTGCGGAGGATTCCGTGGCAAGCGTGGCTGGGCGCGGCGTGTCTGGGAATTGCAGGACTGTGGCTTCACCAGCATGACGTTCGGGTCCGCCAAAAGGCCCTGGCTGCGCAGGCCCGGCAGCAATCGGCGGCGCGGGTTTCAACGCTCCAAAAGCAGGCCGCGGCAAACGTCCAGGCGGCGGACGTCGCGGACGCCAAAGCCGTTGCCAGGCTTGAGTCGCGCCGCCAACAGCTTGAGCGGCAGGACCGGGCGCTTGCGGCGCGGCTTGCATCGCTCAGCAAAGCAGAACAGTCCGAGGCCGCGCAGGTGGCCGCCCTTCCCACGCCGGAAGTGGTGACCCGTGTAGCCGCCCAGCTCGGCCTCGAATCGCAGGATCTTTTGCCCGCAGTCTCCAGGGACCTGACGGCAGCTGCCGCTGGTTTGCCCTCTGCACCAGCCGCGGCTGCCCCTCCCGTGGCCGGAGCGCCGCAAGGCGCGGAACCCTCCGTGCTTCCTTTGAGCGCCTCAGGGGCCCGCAAGGTTGAGACGGCTCTGGTGGAACTGAACGCCTGCCGCAGCGAGGGCCAGGTTGAAGGGCTGCGGGTTGCAAACTGCCAGGAGCGCGCCGCGGCCGATGCCGCGACGATCCGGCAACAGGCTGACTCGATTGGCAAGCTGAACCAGGCGCTCGCGGCCAAGGACCAGATTCTTGCCGAGCAGCAATCGGAATACAAAACCGAACTGCGCGCCGTGCGCGGCACCTTTTGGAGCCGCCTGGCGCACACCTCCAAGCACGTGGCGATGGGCGTGGCGCTGGGCCTGGCGGTGGGGATGGCCGTCCGATGATGCCGGATGATCTTGCGCAGATGGCCTTGTGGTGGGGGCCCGGAGTGCTGCTGCTTCTGGCGTTCACTTACGGATTTATGCACCTGGCGCGGCTGTGGATTGAGCGGACCATGGACTCGAAGCGCCGGCAGATGGAAAGCGCCTTTGGAATGGCGGAGCAATACGTGAAGCAGTTTTTGAGTGTGCAGGCCTCGCAGGCGGACGCTCTCTCGCGCCTCGCCTCTTCGGTTGAAAAGAGCGACTCGCGCGACAGCCTGGAGCACCAGCAGATTCTGGTGGCGCTCCGGGCGATGCACCAGGACATTGAGCGCGTCAGCCGGCAGCCGGTGCAACCGCGCGGGTAGGCAAAGGCAGATGGAGGCCAGTGCGCGGGCGGAGAAACAATCCGATGGAGGGCGACACGGTTCAGAAGGAAAAAGCAGAAGGTTACACCCAAACCATCAGGAGTAGATATCCCATGACGAGCACCTTAAGGCAAATGGAAATCGTAAGAGGCAAGATTCTTTACTACTTGAAGCTGATCTATCCGCAGTCGGCCACTCTGTCGCTGCTGCAAGGGGAACTCGACATTTTCGGGTACCCGGTGCCGATGGAGGATCTGGAATTCCACGTTGCCTACCTGTCTGAAAAGGGTTTGGTCAACCTTGAAAGCGTGCGCGGACCCCAGGCCCGCCGCTACGTGACCCTGGTCAAGATCACCGCCAAGGGCATTGATTACTTTGACGGGCGCTTGCCCGGAGACGATGGCATTTATCTGGAGCCGGAGCAATGAAACGCCGCCCGACAAAAGACGAAAACAGAGCCGCCGCCCCTACCGATGCGGTTCCTGCGGCGGCGGTCTATGACCGCCGGCCTTTAATGGAAAACCCCGCGATCCCCTCGTTCCTTGGGGCAGGCTCCGATGGCCGCTACACAAGAATGTTGGGCGGCGATGACACCGCCCCTGCGGAAACGCAAGTTGTTGCGGCCGGGAACGCCGCAAAGCCCGCAAGCGACGTTCGGGAGCTTCCGGATGACCTTGCGAAGCTGGTGGAGCGCATGTTGACCGAAGGCGCCACCTTTGAGGACGTCTGCGAGGCCGTGAACGAGCGCGGAGGGCCCGCGGTGACGCTCCAGGCGGTCCAGAATCATTACCGCGGCAATCTGGAACTCCAGAAAAGCCGCATCCAGTTCCAACTGGAGCGCGCCCGGCAGTTGAAAGAGTCCTTTGCGCATCCGGACTCCGCGGAGGCGCAGCTAGCGAACGCCGCCATCCTGATGGGGCTCCAGAGCCTGACGCGCAAGGGCGCGGAGCTGACCCTGCGCGACGCCCTGCGGGCCAGGCTGGAGCGGGAAAACCTGCTGCTGAAACAGGACTTGCTGCGGATGAAGCTGGCGCGCGAGGAGGAAGACCAGCGCCTGCGCCGCACCAAGATGTACGCGGAGCTGATCAAGTGGCAGGCCGCAAAACTTAAGATCCAGCAACTGCGGCGGCAGTTGATGCAGGAAGGCAAAACCAAAATGCTGGGTCCGGAAGCGATGGAAAAGATTCAGGAGATTTACGGCCTGCTGCGCATTCCGGTGGTGGCCCGCGACCCGGACCGGAAAGAGCAACCCAGGTAACCGTAGCGGCGGGTTTATGCCGCCCGGCTTTGGCTGTAGCGGCGGTCTACGGCCGCCGGCAGGTACAGGAAAAACCGGCGCTCATAGAGCGCCGCTACAGAAAAGTGGTAGCCACGGTTGATGGTTTGGCAACCGCGGGCAGTTCTAAAACATGGTGGAAAAGCCGCAGGGCTGGAAAGCGAGCCCTGCGCTACAGAAGCAGAAACGAATCTGTGATGGCGAGAAAAAGAGTACAACCCGGGACGGAGAGCGCGGCGCGGAAACGTAGCGGCGATTTTACGCCGCCCGCTAGCGGGATAAACCCGCTGCTACAAAAGCCGCGCAGGCGGAGGAAAGCCGCCGGCGAGGCAGCTGGGGCAGGACTTCACGCGGGCGCCGTGCGGCTGCTCGATTACCAGCGCCGCTGGGTGGAAGACGATTCACCGCTGAAGATTGTGGTGAAAGCGCGGCAGATCGGCTACTCGTTCTCCGCCACCTTGCGCGCCTTGCTCCGCTGCCTTGACCGGAAGACCACCTGGATATTTCTTTCCAAAGGCGAACGGCAATCGCGCCTGCTGATGGAGAAAGTCCACGAGCACATCCACTCCTGCGGCATCATCGCCGACGTTTATGAGTCCACGTTTTTTGAAGGCGCCAGCTTGAAGCAGCTGGAGGTGCGCTTCCCGAACGGCTCCGTCATTTACGGCCTGCCTTCGAATCCCGACACGGCGCGCGGCGGCGCGGCGCTTGCGGGGATTACCGCTCGGCGCATCTTCAGCCGTTTTTCCGGAATCGACTCCGTGACGGACCAGCCAGCCGGTGGGGCGATGGTTCTGACGGTTACCGCACAGTATATGACGCTGACGGTCGAGGTGGGCGACCTGGTGTACTTGTCGCATCCTCTGGCGCCCAATCTTCGCACCGGGCGCCGCGGAATCTATAACGAGATTTTCGAGGTCATCGACAAGCAGCCCGATTACTCAAAAGCCACGATGACATACAAACTGCTGGACATGAGCTGGCTAAGTTCCAAGCCGCTTTCTCTGATCGCTCCCGCCGGGACGTCCGCCTGGACCCTTGCAACCGGCTCTGAACGGAACCGCTACATGTTTCTTTCGAGTTCGGCAACCGGAGAGTATTCGGACGGAACTTCAGGAAAGACGGTATGGTGAACGAGAGCCGGCCGTCCGGTTTAGGTTTTTCATCTGCTGAATTGATTAGAAATTGAGGAGTTGACAATGGCTCAAATGACTTTTGCGACGATGCCCGGCTTCGTCGATATTCCCGATGGAAATCTGGCGGCCGACCAGCCGCTGACCGATTATGACCTGACCAAGATTTCGAACAATGCCAAGTTTGCCGCCGTGCGCCCGGAGACATTTTACGGGTGGTACAAAAACGGCGAAACCATCCTGATTCCCGCGAGCCCGGTTGACGGCTACGTCTACGCACGGGCGGAACTTGAATATGGAGTGGCGGCGTGGTGCTCGCGCTCGCCTGCGACAGGAGCGGCTACCAACGGGTCTCTCACCAAACCCGCGCTGGCCGATATGAACGACGGCCCGGGCGTCCTGTTTTTGATGGACTTCTGGGTCGAAGAGAAAAACGAAGCCAATCCCGGCCTTGTGCACTGCGATGTCCACTATTGGAACAGCGGAAACGAAGTTTACACAAACGGCGGATTTGTAAAAGTCCGAACGATTGCGACCCGGCTTTCCGGTTAAGGTAGACGACTGGAACAGCCCATTCTTTAAAAGATGAATTTTCATCTAAACCAAAAGCATTGAGGTTGATATGGCAGTCGTCAGAACAGTTCTTCCACGTAAAGGAATTATCGAGCCGCAGCACGGGGCGAATTACGAAACCGATCTTGACACGAATTGGCAGATTATCGACAGCCTGCTGCAAGACGCCAATGACGTGCAGGCGGCGATTGACGCCGCTCCCACGGTGTCGGCATGGGTCTCGGACCGGGGGATCTCCGGAGTGGTTTCGGGGTTCACCCTCGCGACCTCCGCAACCCTGGCGCCGGGGCTTGTGGCGGGCGTCCTTTACGCCCAGGGATCCCGCTATGCTCCTACCACCGCGATCACGCTTGCTGCGGCTCCGGCCAACTCCACAAGCTACCTTTTTTATAACGCGACGGGCGGTTTTTACTACAACCTGACCGGGGTGTCGGGGACGGCGGGCGATGCTTTTATCGGCGTGGTGGTGACGAATGCGACAGCCGTCGTGTCGGTTACCCAAGCCACAAAAATCTGGGGACAGATCCTGATTGCTCCCGGCGTGGCAGGCAACTTCAGCGTTCCCCATCTTCTGGGACGCACGCCCGCCGGCGCACTGGTCCAGATGACCGCGAGTGGCGCAATCTGGTTCCAGTCGCTTACGATGTACGACAATACGAATCTCTATCTGGTTTCCTCGGATCCCGGGGTGACCGCAAAGGTACAGATATGGTGAAAATTATGAATGATAAATGCAGGATTATGAATCGGACGAAGCATGGACGCACAGTGATGATGTCGGTCGCTTTTGCGTTCGTATTTGGTCATGCAGCGTTGCTTTTATCGCAGCAGCCTCAGGCGTCCGCTGGCACTCCGCTTTATGCGGTGAATGCCAAGTATGTGAACGGCATGGCGCCCGGTTATTGGGCGACGGCCGGAAGTGGCCTCGCGCTGAACCTTAGTTCCGGCACGGCTTACTGCGGGAATCCCCCCGCTCCTGTGACTTATGCGGGCGGCGCGCTTACCCTGAGCCCCACCTCCACGAATTACATCTATCTTGATCCTGCGGCGAATTGCGCGCCCGCCGCGAATACCTCGGGCTTTTCCGCAGGCCAAATTCCGGTGGCGGAAGTTGTCACGGGAGCCTCCTCAATCAGCGCCGTCACGGACGAGCGGACGTGGTCCAGCCCAAATCCGGCGGCGATGAGCGGTTCGGGTGCAGTTCAGATCTCTTCGCTGGGAACGAATCAGAACATCACGCTCGCGCCGAGCGGGACGGGTGCATCTGTGGTTACAAACTTGGAGGACAAGGGCGGCCAAGTCTTCAACGTGAAGGCCTATGGAGCGAAAGGTGACGGCGCGACAAACGATAGTCCGGCTTTTCAGGCGGCTTATAACGCGGCGGTTGCAGTGGGCGGCGGCACGGTTCTGATTCCTCCGAGCGCTTCTTGTTATCTGCTGAGCACGGCAATCAACATGACCTCGACAACGGGAGCCATGCAGCAGGTCATCATCGAAGGAACGACGCGCGGACATGGCGGCGTCGCTTCGGGAGCCACTGATTTAATTTGCGCCAACACGGGCGGCATCTTATTCGACGTGAGCGGATCGGACGGGATCACTTTCAAAAATGTTGCGGCAACCTCGCAGAGTGGCGTTACGACTCCCAGCTTGATCGGCATTTATGCGGCGCGGGATAGCAGCAACGCAGGCGCCCAAGGCATCAAGGTCATTGATTCGACGTTCGACATGGTGACGCATTCGAGCGGAACAACCTATTCGTTTGGGGCGTACCTCTACGGCTCGGAAGACGACTATTTTACCCGCGACAACTTTACCGCCGATTATCCGCTTATGGTTTCAGCTACGAATGCCTTCAGCCAAAACAGCGCCTTTATCACCGAGGCAACCGGAACCCAGTCGGAAACACAGGACAGCTTCACGGATATGGAATTTTTGTCTTCTGGCCTGGGGCCATTCGCCTATTTTAGCGGCACTGGCAACATGACTCTAACGGGCCACGGATGGAACACCGGGCAGGCGAACCCTTATCCTGTGGCGCTCTATAATTACGCGCTGGAGTTCCTGAACGGAAACGCCACCATGAATGTTAATTTCCGGCAGGAAGGCTATCCCGGTTTCGCCAGCGTAGATTTATTCCTGAAGAATTCAAGGATTTATGGAACGAGTGCGCCAGCCGCCACTCCGCCGCTCCATGGGATTGAGTTCACCGACGCCTCAGCGACGCTTGAAGGGGACCAATTCCACATTGCCGACGAATACTCTGCGGCATCGTCGAATTACTATTACGATGCGAGCGCGGGTTCTCCGACAGGGGTAGCCATTGTGGATAACGTTTCGTTTTACTGCGGGATGGAAACGAACTGCGTCAACATCCCCATCGGCAACTACGTGACCGGCGGAGCGCTGTACTGGAAGGACGTTCGCTGGTCGGGAGCCGGAACAAACGAGTATCCCGTGATCTCCTTCGGCGGCCCTATAACCGGTTCGTTTACGGTTCCGAACACAGCGATAGCCGCCTCAACTTGCACATCACTTTCCAACATTACTGGAACAGGCGCAGGATATGCAGCGGGGTCAGCATTCATAGCTATTTCCCCGGCTAATTACAATGGCATTTTGTTTTCCGTGGGTAACGCAGGCTCGATTCTCTACCCAGAAGCATGCAATGTAACGAGCGGCTCTATCACGCCGCCTGCGACGACGGTCTATTGGAGGATTCGACAATGACTAGAAAATTCCTTATACGTGTGCGAGAACAGCGCGTGGGCGGCAAAATAAACCCGGCGACCGGGCGTGTGATCTCTCGCGGCGCCCTTGATCAGGGATGTTTCCCTTTTCCCCTGCACGGCCACGGCGATGCGAGAGGCCATCAATGGATTGGTCCGACGCTATGATGCGCCGCTCACTGCCGAGGCCCGCCACATCGACCGGGAGTTACGAATTTACTACCGGGACGTGTACGACCATGTCGTGCGGGTGATTGATTTTATTAAGACCTACCGGGACCTCCTGACGGGATCGCTCGACATCTATCTTTCTGCGGTTGCCAACCAGACGAATGAAGTGATGAAGATCCTCACCCTATGGGGCGCCATTGCCATGCCGCTCCTCGTTCTGACCAGCTTTTACGGCATGAACGTCGAGCTTCCCTTCCAAAGAAATCCCCACGCGCTGCTGGTACTTGGTTTGGTGATGGTGGCGTCAAGCATCGCGATTATTATCTATATCCGCCGCAAGTATTGGCTCTAAACGGCAAGGTTGGCATGAGGGGCGCGATAGCCTCAAGTTTCCTGCGAAGGGTGACGAACCATCTGTAGTGGCGTCTGTTGAGGTTGTCACAATCATAAAGGGAATGTGGGCGGCCTTTTGTTGCGTGACATTACGGATGGAAGTGTGAAGCCCGCTCCGTCCGGTGATCCGCCCCGAAAGAGATAACATCCTTTGAGTTCCAACCCAGTTCCCTCGTTGCGCCGTAGCGCCAGAGTCCGGGTTCGGATTCCCGTCATCGTTACCGGCGAACTCCCGGATGGGACGCCGTTTACAGAGAGGACGTGCGTTGTGAGCGTCAGCAAATTTGGCGCCAAGCTAAAAACTGACCATCCGCTCAAGCCCGGCACGGAGATCAGGCTTAAATCGAAAGCGAGATCTGAGGATGCCCTTTTCCAGGTGGTCTGGACGGGCCGTGATGGTACGCTCCGCGCGGGCGAAGTCGGCATTCAGTATGTGAAGGTTTCAAACTTTCTAGGGGTGGCGTTTCCTGACTGATCCGCAAATTGGCGGTGGCAAAACAACCTCCCCTGCGATTCTTCTCAGACTGATCCGTCTTGGGTAGAGAATTCCTGGATTTGGCATTAGAATCACTTTTGTGAGAGCTTTCGTCGCGAGAACGAACGCATTCGTTTGCATCGTAGCGATTGCGCTGCTTTCGATTACCTTCGTCTCGCTCCATGCTTATCCCGCAGTCCTGTTCGCCCAAAGCGGCAATCCGCCTCCTGAGGATATGCCCTTTACCCTTGCGGGAAAGATCATCGGCCACTCTCCCGGAAAGATTATCGTCTCCGGCGGCCAGAACATGGAGTTCGACGTGCGATACGACTCCAAGACAGAGATCCAGCACCACGACGGAAGCCCCGCCAAAGCGACCGAACTCAAAGTTGGATTTGAAATTCAAGTAAAGGGGCTGCTGACCGAGGCAGGAGATATTATCGCCAAGAAGATTGTTATCCAAGCGAAAGCCGGAGGGGCAGAAAAATAAAACGCGGATTCATCTGAAATCCCTCGCGCGGCCGCCCGGGAATTTTGAATTTGCTCTTATCCTCATTCTGTCTCCCAAATCCCGAGGTTGTTTCCTTTTTGCTTTTGAAGCGCTGCCCGGTAAACACAGCCGGCGGCTGCAACATCCCAAATTGCGATTCCACATGATTTGAAGACCGTGATCTCTTCTCCCGAAGCGCGGCCTGGTTTGCTTCCCCCGATAACCTCGTGAAGTTCCACAACGTCGTCCCAGCCCCGCTTGAGAGCCGCCAGTCCCTGAATTAAGTCACCCGCTTCCCCGCGAGCCTGGTCCAGAGAATCAACTGCAATTATTTTGGCCCGCTCGAGAACCGTTTCGTCGATTTCCCGCCGTTTGGAGGCGTTGGCGCCGATGGCATTCACGTGGGTTCCCGGCTGAAGCCATTTACCTTTTACAACCGGGCTGCTGGAGGATGTTGCGGTGATGACGATGTCGCCGAACCTCGCCGCCTGTTCGGCGCTCTCCGCGGGTTCAACCGGAAGTTCCAGCCGGACTGTCATCTCTTTGGAAAACTCCATCCGCCGCGTTTCGTCCCGCGAGAACACCCGGACTGCCTTAATGGGGCGCACCGCCGCCACAGCTTCCAGTTGTGTGCGCGCCTGGCGGCCCGTGCCCACCAGCCCGACCCGCGAAGCGTCGGCGCGGGCAAGGTATCGGGTTGCGACGCCGCTGGCGGCTCCGGTCCGGATGCGGCCCAGGTGGTCGGCTTCAAGGAGTGCCAGCAAGTCGCCGTTCTGGGCGTTAAAGAGCAAAACCAGGAAGCGAGCCTGGCCGGACGCGACGGTGTAAATTTTCATTCCCGCCCAATGCTCGCCCGCAATCGCGCCGGCCATATAGTGCAGAGAAAACCCGGGCAGAAAGATTCGCTGCCGAGGGTGATTGGTGGCTGCGCCTGCGTGCTGATCCGCAAAGCTGGCCTCCACGCATTCAATCGCCGCGGGCATCGGCAGAAGTTCTCGAACGTCTTCTTCAGAAAGAAAAAGGGCCATGATTCCCTCTATTCAATTTACCCAATGGAGCCATTTTAAAATTGTCCATCCGGCCAGCAGGAACGCCGTCCATACGATGATATAAGGAAAGATACTGTGGAAAAAAGGAATCTTGTAAAGCATAGAAGTCTTCTGCCAGCTCTTATCCGGAGCCTCGAAGACCGGCTGCGCCACTTCCCAGACGATCTCTTCGAACAATCGGCGTGCCGCCTCGCCAAACTCTTTTTGCGCCGCCGAAGGCGTTCCGATATAGCCCAACTTGTTTCCCAGACGCAAAGGATAATTCTTCCGCAGCGCTTCGAGGAGGGTGAATCTTATGGGAGGCAAATGTGCGTAGATGGGATTCACCAGATCCGGACGGATCAGCATCAGCAGAGAGGTTTCCCACAAACCAGCGTGAGTGTCGCCACGGATGGCTTCTTGTTCCTCCGGCGTAAAGGCGCGTCCCAGAAGCTTCTCAAGACGCTCGGTATACTTGCCGCGCATAAACTTCCAAAGCACCAAGCCGCTGACAGAAAGCATTCGAACTCTGTAACGCCTGGAGACGGCAGCGGCGGCTTCCTCAAGAGCCACAACGTGGCGCGGCCCCGCGTGGCCGTTGATCACCAGGATGTAGCGGAAGCCATGCCGGGCGAGCGCCGCCCCGTAATCGAGCGTGGCATTGCGAACCGTGCGCGCCCGCGCCAGCAACGTTCCAGCCTGATCGAACGCTGAGGCTCCAATCGGCAGCGGCGGGCCGATCAGCACCGTCCAGCCGGGCTTTTCTCTGCGGATGCGCTTGCCGAGTTCCGCGCAGAAAAACTCGGCGGTAAAAACATCGGTGCCGACGGGAAGGTGGGGTCCGTGCTCTTCAAGCGGGCTGACCGTAAAAAGGACGACGGAACGGTCGCGGTTAAGTTGCTCAAGCTCAGTGAAATTGAGTTCCTGAAGGCGAAAAATTCCGCCGGCTGGTCTTATGGAGTTGAGTGGCCCATGAATTGACGGAAGATCGTCAGGCATTCCATTAGGTCCCGGCCGGGCAGATTTTGAAAACGGCTAAGAAGGCATTCCGAGTGATTCCGCGTATCGTGCGATTTCATGCTCCAGATTTCCGAGCAGGTTTTCCCGCGTCCGGAGCAGGCGAACCGAGCGGTGGGGCAGGGTGGCCTGCAACAAAAGCAAATGGCCGCGGTTTCTTGCGAGCCAAAGATAACGCCAGAGGTAAGCTCCGGAAAGGGGCAGCGTCAAGGCGTAATAGCCTGCCGCCGCTCGGCCCTGCCACAAGTCAAAAAGCAGTATCTGAACGCTGTAGCAGCCAAGAACCACAAAGGCCCGCCACAGCCATTCGACCTTGGGATCGCGTTTGCCGGATCTCTTCAGCAGTCCCGCCAGGAACAGAATGAGGCCCGCCGCGGCATGATTGACCAAACCATATAAGGCGGCGGGCAGCCCGAGCAGGCATTCGATCCATGCAAGGGCCATTTGGAAGACCGATTTCCGCCACGGGCCGGAGGTTTCCACCATGAACCTTCCCATCCAGCAGCGCCGCCGCGCCTCTCGGTAGTCGTCGACCAGGTTCCTGAGCGCCACTAACCGTCCGGGGTCGGCCTGATTCTGTTCATCTACCCATTGCTTAACAAACCCGCTCAGATGCAGGTCTCCAGCCTGCTGTTTCCAATCTGGTAATTGCGACCACTCCTCTTCAATGTCCTCGTGCGAAATGTCCTCGATGTCACAGCGGAAATGTTCGATTTCCACCACCGTCAGGGCAAAGACGTTTTCTTCCAGGTTTTTCTGAATAGCGTCCGCAAGCTGCTCTGCCGGCTCCAGATAATTTTCAGAAGTTTCCGGCGGAGCGGATTGCGCCTGGATGGGACCCTGAACGTAAACTGCCGGAGCTATTTTCCGGTCATCGAAGGGCAGAAAGCCATGAAGCGCGTAGATTGCAAGCTCGATTTGCTGTTTTGCCGCCTCAGCCGCGACCTTCGCAACAAGGTTCGCGTCGGGCGTCCGTTGGCCGCGGATTGTTCTGGATTCCCCTGTGAAGAGCGCAATAGCTCCCCAGTTTGCTAAAGCACCCGTAAAAAAGCTCATCTCCAGGCTGGGATCTTCAGCCGTGGATTCGGCCGGAATAATTCCGAGACCCCGGCCCATTAGTTTGCGGAAAGGTCCGCGGAAGTTTTGAGAAGAGAGAAGGAAGAGCACCGGCCGATCGATGGTTGCCGCAAGCAG
>JAJYHU010000034.1 GCA_021784615.1 Acidobacteriota bacterium
TTGGGTTGGTTGATCAGATCGCTCCCATCCAGTTGGGCATTCGCTTGCTGATTCCTGCGGGGTCCAGGCTCCTGGAGCTTCCGGAGATGAAGGATAAGGTGGGGCGCTTTGATGAGGCCGCCCTCGTCTACCCCTGGTCAAACCCGGACCCGCGGGTGGACGAGCTGTGCGAGAGAATTCAATCCCTGGCGCAGGAGAACCTGGAAATGCCGCGGCGCGCGGTCTTTTGGCGCGTGATCAAGCTGGCTTATGAAATGGCAGGGAAGCCGGCGCCGGAGATTCCGGAATCAAACGACCGCCTCAACCCTCCCGCCATCCCGTATTTGACGGAGCCCTGGTACTGCTGCGCGGAACCGACCAAGGCGCAGTTGGCCCCTGCCGATTCGGTTGAAACCTATGTTTAGCGCAAGGACCCGGTGGAACAAACGGCTCCAGGGCAACTGCAAGATCCATCTCACCTCACTCTAAAAGAAAAGAGAGGCCGAACTGATGTACGAAAACTTTGCAAATGACCTTTCTCAAAAATTGGCTCTCGCTCACGCGCCCCTTGCCATTGCGTTTCTGGAAGAAGCGCCGGAGGGCATTCAGCATTACGCTGAAGCGGTGCCTTCGGCTTGCACGTTTTGGAAGGCCGCCGAAAGCGCGTTGTTTTACACAACTGCGGAGGACCACTACAACTGCCCCATCGGGGCCATCACGCAGGGATTCCAGATTCCACAGCCCGTGGCCGCGAACGCCCTCGCTCTGGTGGAAATGATGGGAAAGCTTTCCTATCTTGAAGCCGCGGAGGCGGCCAAGGTGCCGATGGTGGAGAAAAAGCACCGCGTGGTTGTCTATGGGCCGCTCAAAGATTTTGGAAGAATCCAGCCGGACGTTGTGCTGCTGGTTTGCACGCCTTTCCAGGCGATGATGGTTTCAGAGGCGAGCGGCGCGGCCTCCTGGACGGGAGGCGCGGAAAGCCGAACATTGGGACGGCCCGCCTGCGCGGTGATTCCGAGTTCCTTAAAGAGCGGTGCGGCTACCGCCAGCATGGCTTGCATGGGGGCGCGGACGTTTGCGGCTCTCAAGGAGGAAGAACTCCTGGTGGCCATTCCCGCACAGGCGCTTGTGAAGCTCCAAAGCCGGCTTCCCATCATCCTTGACGCGAACGTCAGCATGAAGCAATTCTACGAGACGCACAAAAGTAATTTTGCAACGGTGTGACCGAATGCCTGATTCCGTAGCGCACAACGCGGAAAAGCGCCGGTTGCTGCTCCTCACAACCACCACGGGTTACCAGACGCGCGCTTTTGCGGAGGCGGCGGCAAAAGTCGGCGTCGCCTTAACGTTTGGAACGGACCGCTGCCGCGTCCTCGATGATCCGTGGCAGGATAATGCGCTGCCCCTGCGATTTGAGGACCCCGGCGAATCGGCGCGCCGGATCGCGGAGCGCGCCCGGACCGAGCCGCTCGACGGCATTGTGGCGCTCGGCGACTGCGCGCCTCCCACGGCGGCCAGAGCCGGCAGGGCGCTGGGCCTTTTGTGCCACTCTCCCGAAGCCGCTGACATTTGCCGGGATAAATACCGCTCCCGCCGCCTTTTTGGCTCCTACGGACTGAGCGTCCCGCGCTTTGTCCGCTTCCCGCTTCAAGGTGATCCCGAAGAAATCTTGAACTTAGGCGCTTTGCCGTTCGCATACCCCTGCGTTCTGAAGCCGCTGGCGCTCTCGGCCAGCCAAGGCGTGATTCGGGCCGACAACCCGCGAGAATTCATCAACGCTTTTAAGCGAATTCAGGCGTTGCTGCGCTCGCCCGAAATCCGGGTGATGCGGCAGCAGACAAGCGAATTCGTGCAGGTGGAAGAATACGTCGAGGGAACCGAGGTCGCCGTCGAAGGCGTCGTCGACCGCGGACGATTGAAAATCCTGGCGATTTTTGACAAGCCCGACCCGCTCACCGGCCCTTACTTTGGAGAGACCCTCTACGTCACGCCTTCCCGCTTGCCGCAGGAAACACAGGCGCGCGTGGCCGGAACCCTAGCGCGAGCGGCAGAAGCGCTTGGCCTCCATCACGGCCCTTTGCATGCCGAACTGCGAATCAACTCCGAAGGAATCTGGATACTGGAAGTGGCTGCCCGGCCGATCGGCGGCCTGTGTTCTCGAGTCCTGCGCTTCCATTCGCCGGGGATCGGGGAGAATATCTCTCTCGAAGAACTGATTGTCCGGCTGGCGCTCGGCGAACCGATGGAAGGAATTCATCGGGAAAATGCCGCCTCAGGCGTGATGATGATTCCTGTACCTGAAGCGGGAATTCTCCAGGAAGTGAAAGGAATGGAGGAAGTCCGCGCCACGCCTGGGATCGAGGAAATCATCATGACCGCCGGGCCCAATCAAAAGCTGGTTCCGCTGCCTGAAGGGTCAAGTTACCCCGGTTTTATCTTTGCGCGTGGTTCCACAACGCAATTTGTCGAGCAGGCTTTGCGGGATGCGCACCGGAAATTGCATTTTGTGCTGAGTCCGGCGCTGCCGGTGATTTGACGTGTAGCTCCATCCGCCGGGATGGCATTCCGGGCGCAAAACCGGCGGCTACTTCTTTTGTTGCTGAGGGACAAACCCAGGCGGGAGCGCCGCGCCTTCGCCGAAAAAGAACTGCTCCATCTGTTGCGCGATGATTTCCTGAGCTTCCTTGGTGGCGGGAACCAGGCGATATTCATTAATAATCATCGTCAGGCGTTGCATCCAAAGCTGCCAGGCCTCTTTAGACACATTGTCGTAAATGCGCTGGCCAAGCTCTCCCGACCAGGGCGGCTCATCGAGGCCGGGCAATTCTTTCTGGAATTTCACGCACATCACGATATGTTCTGCCATCAAGAGCCTCCACTGGAAACACGTTTTTAGGGGATGGACCAGACCGCGCCACCGCCCGGGACTGAGGTGAGCTTTAACCAACCATTATACAGGAAATACGCCTCACTCAAAGACCGAGAAGCTGGGGAAAAATCAAAAGCCTCTCGCAAAGACGTCAAGGCGCAAAGAAGGACAAGCCATGCAGCAGACTGAGCGCTGCCCGGCTTGCACCCGAAAGCGCATCGGAATTACCATTAGGGCGGCAAACGCAGCGAGTGTAAAGATTTTTCATGTACTCTCCAAGGGAAGAGTAGCGAACCGAAGGTTATCCCAATTTCAAATAGCCAAATAAAAGGGTAGACAGTGACCGCGACCGGTACAGTGGGTGCGAGGTACGTGGTTATCGCTTTGTTTCTGGTATTTATAGCAGTGGCCGTGGTTTTTGTTTTTGTTCATCTGCGCCCCCTCAACGATGATGAATTGGAGTCCCTAGCTGCCAAGCGTCGCACACGGCAGATTAAACTCTACTTTGCGTTCTCCAACTCGCTGGCTGGGCCTGACCTGGACTTCAAGCGTCGCATGGCGGCGGGTGGGCAGTTCTACAATATCCGTGATGGCCTCCCCCGCTTTCCGCATCGAGCGCCATCATGGCTTAAGTACAAGAAGCACGAATGGTTTGTTGTTGGGATGGAAAGAAACCGTAAAATCACACTCGTATGGCTTAACAAAGGTCAGGATGGAACTCGGGTACGCCTAGCCTTGCCATTCGAGCGCCTCGCTTAAATTGCACAAGCTAACGGGTACACATCACTGCCCATTTTTCATAACCACCCGAACCCGGACCCTGGAACCCTTTCATGCTCGCAGCCAAGCCAGACTGATCTCAATGCTTCTGCTGCAAGGGCAAAGATACTCAACGACCATGGAATAAACCTAATCGAATTTGTCTGCGAACGAGGGGTCCCTCATAGATACCGTTTCTCAACAACTGATCGATTTCTTCCAGTTTCCGGCTTTCTACAGAAACTCCAAAGCGAAAACGGATTATCGAGGAATAAGAACGTGCGGCTGCATATGGAGTTGATTTTCTAGGATTACCTGCCATGAGAATACCCGCTCTCAAAATCCTCTCTCACGCCCAGTAGTTGCGGTCGAGCGACCGGTATTGGATGGCTTCTGAAATGTGCCCGGCGTTGATTGCTTCCACCGCTTCGAGGTCGGCGATGGTGCGCGACACTTTCAGAATGCGGTCGTGAGCGCGGGCGGAGAGGCCGAGGCGCGTCATGGCGCTTTCGAGCAGCCGCTCGCAATCGGCCGAGATGTTGCAGTATTTCCGAATCTGCCGAGGGCTCATCTGCGCGTTGCTATAGATTTTCTCGCCCTGGAAGCGTTCTAACTGGCGGTCGCGGGCCCGGATCACCCGTTTCCGAATCACGCCGGAGTCTTCTCCGCCCGAGTTCTCCCGAAGGTCGCTGTATTTGACGGCCGGCATGTCGATGTGGATGTCGATGCGGTCGAGCAGCGGACCGGAAATCTTGGAGACGTAGCGCTGGATCATCGGCGGCGTGCAGGTGCATTCGCGGGAGGGGTCGTTGAAAAAGCCGCACGGGCAGGGATTCATCGCCGCCGCCAGCATGAACCGGGAGGGAAACGTGAGCGACATCGCCGCGCGGGAAATCGTGACGGTGCCGTCCTCAAGCGGCTGGCGCAGCACCTCCAGGACGTTGCGGGCAAATTCCGGCAATTCATCCAGAAACAGCAGCCCGTTATGGGCCAGGCTTACTTCACCGGGGCGCGGCACCGCTCCGCCGCCGATCAGGCCGGCATCGGAAATCGTATGGTGCGGCGAGCGGAAAGGCCGGATTCCCACCAGCCCCACGCCCGGCTCAAGCAATCCGGCGACGCTGTGGATCTTGGTGGTCTGGATGGCTTCATCAAAAGTGAGCGGAGGAAGAATGGTGGGAACGCGCTTGGCCAGCATGGTCTTTCCGGCGCCGGGCGGCCCGATCATCAGGATGTTATGCCCGCCCGCGCTCGCCACCTCAATGGCGCGCTTGGCGTGCAACTGTCCCTTCACGTCATGGAAATCAATGGTGGATTGGCCGGCCTGGTCCAGCATTTCCGCGGTATTCACTTTGGTGGGATGGAATTCGCGCGTTTCGTTGATCAGGTCCAGGACCTCCGGCAGTGAGCGCATCCCGTAGACTTCCACGTCATGCACCACGGCCGCTTCTGGAGCGTTTTCCGCGGGAACGACGAGTTTGCGGATGTGCTTGTGCTTGGCCATGGCGGCAATGGAGAGTCCGCCTTTGATGGGGCGGATTCCGCCGTCGAGAGAAAGCTCGCCGAGAAACGCGTAACCTTTCAAGTCGCTTTTCAGCAGGACGCCGGTGGTTCCCAGGATGCCCAGCGCGATAGGCAGGTCAAAGCCCGAACCTTCTTTTTTGACGTCCGCGGGAGCAAGATTCACGGTGATGTTCTGGAAGGGAAAATCGAGGCCGCAATTCTTGATGGCGGATTTGATTCGCTCGCGGCTTTCGCGGACCGCCGCATCCGGCAAGCCCACCGTCATGAAGGTTCCGTTGCCCGTCGAGATGTCAACTTCCACCTCAACCAAGTAGGCGTCAATCCCGAACGTTGCCGCGCTGAAGGTCTTAAAGAGCATGGAGATTCCGATCGTCTTCTGGACGGTAGCCTACCCCGCAGGCAAGAAGGCGTCTGGATTATACCAGAACTGTTTTGTGATGCCAGAGGCTTGTGTTCAGTGTGTGTTCAGTGAGGGATGGATGTGGCGGAGCGGGTCAGGGTTTTGCCTGCCGGTCTCTCGGCCCGCGCATCTCTGCCACCTGTCGCGGCCGGCGCTGGCAGCGCGGGCAGAAGTGGCTGCTGCGCCCGGCGATCACCATGCGGCGAATGGAACTCCGGCAACGGGGACACGGCTTGCCCGTCTTCTGGTAAACACGCAATTTGGGAAGATAATTTCCGGGACGCCCTTCGATATCGATATAGTCGCGGAAGCTGGTGCCTTGGAGTTCGATGGCCTTTTTCAGGACCTTCCGCACCGCCTTGTAGAGGCGGCGGCCGGCGGCAGCCGAAATCCGATCCGGCTGGGCCAGGGGATGGATGCGGGCTTCGAACAGCGCCTCATCGGCGTAGATGTTTCCGAGCCCCGCGACCATCTGCTGATTCATCAGCCAGCTTTTGACGGCGCCGCGGCGCGAGCGCATGGCGAGAAGAAATTCCTTTTCGGTTACCTGGCGCGCATCGGGGCCAAGACTGGCGAGAAGCGCATCCAGTTCACCGCGGGTCGAACAACGCAGCCGCCCGAAGCGTCGAACGTCCCGGAAGCGCAGTTCTTTTTCTCCGCCTTCAAACTGCATCCGCACGTGGGTATGCGGCTCAACCGGGGTCGCGCAGGCTTCCACTGTGACCTGGCCCGTCATGCCCAGGCGCATCACCAGAAAAGCCTCGTCTGCGTTGTCCCGTCCGGCCAGTTCTGCCACCAGAACCTTGCCTTTGCGAGAGACGGCGGCAATCTGCCGCCCTTCGATTCCGGTGGCGAACGTTTCGGGCTTGCCCACAATCACTCCCGGATGACCCACTTCCACTTGGGAGATCCACTGCCCCAGGCAGGACTTTTGCAGGCCGCGAAGAACTGTTTCGACTTCCGGGAGTTCAGGCATGGGATTCAGTCAGAAGAGGAGTCTTCGCCGGGAAGCAGAGCCAGGACTCGCGCAGGGCTTCCCGATCCTCCGCCCAGCTTAAGCGGAAGCGCAATGATGGAAAAACCTTTGGGAGGCAGTTGGCTAAGGTTCGCCACATTCTCCAGATGATAAAGCCCAGCCAAAAGCGTCAGGTGGTGAACTGGAAAACCATTCGACGCACCGGCGTCAATGCTGGCCGTGTCGATTCCGATTCCTGCCGGATGGGTATGGTCGAGCAGGTAACGCGCTGCTTCCACCGAGAGGCCCCGGAAAATGCATAACTCCTGCGGAATCGGTGTTCATATATCTTGCTTGCGAGGGCCAGCGTTCCTCCCAGCCGGTCCGAATCAGCACCAGCGCGCCTAGCGGAATGCGCCCGTGTAACTCGATCCAATTTTGAACGTCCGATGCGCGCACCCGGTAATCGGCGTCGGATTTGGCGGCGCCGCTCACGTCGATTATGACCGCGGGGCCCAAGAACTTTTCCGCCGAAATCTGCGCGATGGTGTCGCCCTTCGGATCAAAATGCGCTGGAGCGTCCATGTGCGTCCCAAAATGCTCCGGGATCACCAGATTGCGGGTGAAACAGCCATCCTGCTGGTACGTAGCAACCGTCGAGGCACGGAAAGGCGTTCCGGGAACTTTCTCCGGCCAATAAGGTGAATGTTCATCGATGGGGTGGGTCAGATCGACTACCTTCATCTTTCCACCACGAATTTCCTCAGTAGCGTTTTGCATTGCCGTCGTCATCCATCATTTTATTCCTTGGGATTCATATCGCAGGTGCGGACTTCATAAAGGTCCCGAAAAGCACCGGGGCCCAGAGTGCACCGCGTGCCAGAGCTAAATTTCCACTTCGATGTCGTCGCCCGAGACCCGGACGGGATAGGTTTCCACTTTCAGCATGCTATCTTCCAGGTTTTCACCCGTACGCACGTTGTACTGCCACATGTGCCACGGGCAGGTGATCACATCGCCCTCCAGCATTCCTTCTCCGAGCGGCCCGCCCTGGTGCAGACAGGCGTTGTCGGTCGCGTACACCGTTCCATTGACATTATAAATCGCCAGCGATTTGCCGTTGACCTCGACGGCCTTGCCCGTTCCCGCGGCGAGCTCAGCCAACCTGGCAACCTTCACAAACTGAGCCATAGTTCCTCCCTGTTATGCGCATCCACTGAGCTTTGTTTGAATGTTTTTTTCGAATTATTGTTTTCAGGAAAATCCAGAGGCCGGACAGTCCCTCGGTCTATTGAGAAACACGCTTCTGCCCGTGCCCTCCGCGAAAGCTTGCCCCTTAAACCGTCGCGGCGAAAAACACCAGCTAGACTGACCACCTTTGGCACTCTATTATACTGCATCCCGATCCGCTGGGGACGGATTGTCTTGGAGGCATGGCATGGCGATTGGCCTTCAACAATTCTCCCTATGCCGAATATGGCAGCGCGTTTCCGGCGGGCACCTTCGATCGCACGACGGGTGATGAGTTTCGCGTGGTGTTGATGATGTAAGGCTGCTTGCTTTGGTTTCCCGCTACGTCACTCCATCAGCAGGAACCAGCCGCCTGCGCATCCTCCTCCAATTTCGCTGAAAAAAGGTAATTCTTGCCAATCTCGGTGAATTTATTCCCGCTGCCCGGCCAGCGATTCTTGGGGCCATTCTATGTTATTGCCACGACGAGAGATGATCGTGTTCGATGGCCGGTTTGTGATGGCAATTTTCTTGCACGAGATTATTGCTTGAAGAACGAAAGGAGGATACCTCTTATGTGCCGAACCAAAAACATAATTGTGCTTTGTGCCGGAACACTTCTGTTTTTATGGACCGGGGCTTGGGCGCAACAGGCTTCTGGCACTGCGCCGCAGCCCGTTGCGGGCCAGACAACGAGCCCATCGAAGCAGAAAAAAACTGAGAAGCCGAAAAAATGGCAGGGCAAACTTGTGGACGCAAATTGCATTGTGAAAGCAATGAACACCGTAGCTGCTCCCGCCCCGTACAGCACAGGTTCAGGTTTCCCCCACTTTGCAGGCAGTGCCTCAGCGCCCGCTCAATATCAAAATCAGGGTGGCACGACACCGCAGCAGCAAACGCAACCAGGCGCCCAGACGGGGCCCAATCCAAATCAACCACAGCCAATGGGACCTATCGGGCCGCCCGTCGAAGGTCCGGATATAGGTCCGTTTGATACAGCCCAGTCTCAGCGATCCGCTCTGGTTGACGCGGCCGCCAAGGAGTGCGCGGCGACGAGCACCACTTCCCAATTTGGCTTGCTGACCGACAGTGGCGCCGTTATGAAATTCGGCAAAAGCGGTAATAGCAAGGCCAGCCAAGCAGTCAAGGAAGTTGAGCTGAAACCCAAGAAGCCCGTAGAAGCAACCGTGCGAGGGCTTCAAGATAACAAAGGCCACGTTCTGGTGACGTCTGTGGCAGTTAAAGGCCGGCACAAAAAGTAGCAGCCGAAACGGCGGATGGGTTACGGTTTCTTGATTTGCATGCGAACCCGCGCCGCGGCGGCACGTTCACCTGCCGCGCCGAGAGCGCGAGCTTCAGCGCTGTACGCTTGCCAGTAATCGGGATCGATTTCGCGAGCGGCGTGGAACTCCCGTGCGGCCTCTTGATATTTGCCGAGTTTCATCCAGCAGGTTCCCAGATAAAAAAGCGCGCCCAGATCCTGCGGATCGAATTTAACGGATCGGGCAAAGTATTCGGCGGCCTTGGCGTAATTGCCTTCCGGAAAGTAGGCTGCGCCCAGGGCGTCGCGCGCTTGCGAGCTGTTGGGCGCCACGCGGAGCACTTTTTCAAAATCCTCAATCGCCTGCTGCCGGTGGCCCCTGCGCAGAGCAATCCGCCCGAGCGCCAGGTAATAATCGTGGTCAAGGCCGAGCGGCCAGGAGCTTTCCTGGTTCAACCGCATGGCGGTGTTGTATTCCTTGAGCGCGCCATTAAGGTCTCCATGCGCATATTCCAGAACCACCCCTCGCGCCATGTGCAGCAGAGGCGCATTCGGTGATTGCTTGAGTGAATAGTTGATCAGCGTGTCGTTGTCGCGCCAGTGCGGAATTGCGCGAACGGCCTGAGCCGCGTAAAGCAACATGACCAATCCTAAGCCGGCTGCGAAAACCCATTGGGTGCGCGGGAGCCGACGGGGCAGCCAATTGAGCAGCAGAAACGAAAGAGCCAGACAAACCCCCACCGAGGGAAAATACAAGAAGCGGTCCGCCAGGCGGGGAAAGCTGAGCTGGCGAATATCGAGAACGGGCAGCAGGGTTACCGGCCACCAGACAATCAGAAACGCCAGGCGCGGTTCACGCTTCCGCAGCCAGAGTGAACCGAATATCACCAGCAAAGTAATCCACGGCCACGGCGAACGCAGGCTGGGGCCAAGATAGAACATCCGAAAAACATTCAAATGAACCGGCCAGACCAGAATGCGGGTGTCCTGGCCCATCAGTCCAACCGCCGCGGCCATCACCCTGGGCGGAATCTCCCAAAAGTGGCGCGTTTCGCTCAAGTAACCGAGCGCCGCATGCCGGATCACTCCGTAAACAACCGTCGCGCCCACGTAAGGCAGCCAGCGCAATGCGCGGCGAATCCAACCTTCCGGTTCGCCCAGGAAAAACCAGTAAGCGAGCAACAGAAAAGGGAAACTGAGAGCCATCTCCTTGAAGAAGAGCGCAATGAAAAAGGCGAGAACCGCGAGCCCGTGATAAGCAGACCTCTTGGTTTGATCCCGCTCGGCGCGGAGGAAAAAAAGAAAGGCCAGGAGGGTGAAAAACCCGCAGCCGACATCCGGCAGAGCAGAAATCCACGCTACCGCCTCAACGTGGACGGGGTGAAGAGCCCAAAGCAATGCGCCGGCGAGCGCGGCAAGGTCGTTTTCAAACAGCTCGCGCCCGAGCCGGTAAACCAGCCACGCCGAGGCGCCGTACAGGAGCAAATTCAGCAGGTGAAACACGGCGGGATTGGGTCCGCCGGCGCGATAGAGAATCCAATAGCAGACAAATTGCAGCGGGCGGTAGAAATTGGTTCCAGCTCCTTGAAACGACCAAACCGACCCGGTAAAAATCCGCTTCCATAGGCGGGGATTTTGAACGAAAGGGTTCTGAAGAATCTGGGGGCCGTCGTCGTAGACGAAGCCGTTTGAAAGCGCTCCTGAAAAAACCACCACGGCGGCGACAAACACGCAAGCGCCCGCCAGCAGGCGATTCTTCCCGATTCGCGCGTTCAGGTCATCGTGCAATGGAAAACTCCGGCTGAGGCCTCATGCGCATGGAGCGAAAGGCCGGGAGAAACGGCGTCACGACAAGTTGAGATCTTTCTTGCCGCCGTAAATGAGCAACGCGCCAATCCGCCGGAAGTCTCGAATCTGTCCAGCGTCGCGGAACCATTCGCCCGTGTAAGTTTCAGGCGCCGGGGTGGGGTCCGGAATCAGGCGGTGTCCCACGCTTGCGAACCCGGCCTTCCGAAACAGAGCTTCCCATTCTTTGGCGGAAAGCAGGTGCGTCCGGACCTTGGCGACGGAACCCCACTGATGGGAATGAGGATTCTCCCGGTAGTAGTTGATAAGAATCCATGCCGATCCCTTGGCGGCAAGAACACGGAAAATCTCCCGGATGCCTTCGCCGGGGTCAGGCCAATAGTAGGCTGATTCCACCGAAATGAGTTTGGTGAAAGCGCCGTCCCGGCAAGGAATCTTATCGGCAGCACCCTCCAGGAAATTGAGGTTCGAATATCCCATGCTGAGGGCGTGGGCGCGGCGAACCATCTGTGCGGAGAGGTCGGCGCCGACCACGCGGCCCCGCGGGACCAAGCCTGCCAGCCTGCGGCAGAGCCAGCCACTGCCGCACCCCAGGTCAACAATGCGATCCAGCGGCTCAATCTGCATCCTCTCAAGCACTGGCAAGGTGATGGGAAGATGATGGTCTTCCATTTCTTCCCCGCGCCCGGCGGCAGCCCAGCGGTTGAATTCGTTGCGAATTTTCAGGTCGGTTGCGCTGTCAGCCATGGTCGCCCAAAACAATTTTACGATGATGTTACGAAACGGCGCAAATTCCGCCAGCGTGGTGTCCGCGAAATAACCGGACCGTCGGCGCGTCCGTAACGCCGGCATCCTGCCGGCAAATGCCGCCGGGACGGCGGCGCAACATTGTACAGGACACTGCACTAGCGCAGGAGCAGTTTTGCGGCGCGGGAGATTATTTTTGATTTTCTTCGGTTCGTTTTTTGGCGCGTCATGTATTTTCAATAACTTAGCTAGCTTTGTTTTAGCTTCGTTTTCGGTTCGTTTTGGCTGTTTTTTCCACAGCCCTCCTTTAGTTTCAACAACTTCCTAGCTTCGTTTTTGAAAAAAAGAATTCTTTTTTTCTGCCGCATTTCCGTGTTTAGCATCGCTGTTTGGAACCAAGTAACTATTTATCAAGCTATTGCCTCGATTTCCAGCCATCGTTCAGGCGTTTCAGGCGCGGCCCGAAACTCCACATTAGTAGCCTATCATGGAAACAGCCAATGTCAAGGAAAATCCACCCTCGAAGGCTAACTTGTGTCCTGAGTCAGAGATTTGATGAACAACAAAAAGCCTGTTTCACGCAAAGGCGCAAAGATCGCAAAGGACTTACGGAATGCCACACGGCCCGGATCATTCATCCTTTTTGCAACTCAGGACACTACTAGCGCCCGGCGGAAACCCGGGAGCCGGAAGGCGAGAAAGAGACTTTGAGCGTATTGATGTTATGATGTTTCAGTCGACAGGCGAGATGGCCTTCGCGCCACAGGTATCATTGGCAAACGAATCCCGCTTGAAAAAATCCTGAGAAGAGTTGAATATCGTTCAGTCATGATCAAAACAATCGGGGCCTGTAAACGCTCGTTGGCCAGAGCGACGAGAGAGATTCGAAGCTTCAAGGCGTTTGCTTTGGCCGCAGCATCTGATTTTCAAAGCATCGCTTCCATTGCTCCCAGCTCACGGCATCTTGCTTGCGCCATGCTGGAAGGCCTTCCCATTGACAGCGCCACCACCGTGGTCGAGCTGGGAGCCGGCACGGGGGCCATCACTCGAGTGCTGCTGGAAAAGCTCCCGCGCCATGCAACTTTGCTGGCCTTTGAAATCAACCCGGACCTTATTCAATGCATGAGGGAGAGTTTTTCGGACCCTCGGCTGGTGCTGGTGAATTCACGCGCGGAGAACCTTGGCCGCGAACTGCACCGCCGCGGGTACCAACGAGTGGACGCGGTTGTCTCGTCCTTGTCTCTCCGGTTTATGCCGGATGATCGGCAGCGGATAATGCTAGAGACCCTGGATCCTTTTATGGACGAGAGAAGCGTTTACACGCAGTACCAGTACGTGCACGGCTTGCGCTTTGAGAACGGGAAAGCCCGTCGGCACACCTCTTTACCTTTTCTGAGCCAGTATTTCGATTCCATTAAATGCCGCACGATCTGGCGCAACTTGCCGCCCGCGCAAGTTTTCACCTGCCGTGGAAGATTCCGCAATGGACCCGCGCTACAGGCGCGAGCCAGGACAAAACCTCACAGCGCAGGATCGCTGGCCAGCGAGCAAGCCTGACCCGCGCTCGCCGCGCATCCGAGAAGGACAAACGCCCATGCGATGGATTGTTGTCGTAATTCTGGCGGCCGTTCAGGGCCTGACGGAACTCCTGCCCGTTTCAAGCTCAGCGCACGTGATCGTGACCGGCGAACTGCTCCACGAAAACATGTCCACGCCGGCTAATGCCTTGCTGCTTGTCATGCTGCATACGGGAACGATGTTTGCCGTCATCGCTTATTTCTGGCGGCAGTGGGCGGACACCTTCTTCTCATCCTGGGAGGCTTTTTACCGCTTTGCGCGCATGGTTTTTGTGGCTTGCTTTTTGAGCGGCGTCGTGGCGGTCCCGCTGATTCTGCTGGTCGAGCACATCCTTAGCCACGGCAACCACCACGCTCAGATTGAAGCCTTATTTCACAAGCTCAACTGGATCGCTCCGGCGCTTGCCGCCGCCGGCATTCTGATCATCTGGGCCGGCTTGCGCGAGGCCAGCAACCCTGACCCCAAGCCGGATGCGGAGCCGTCGAGCGTCAGCTGGCGCCAAGCCATGCTGATGGGGATCGTGCAGGGAATTGCGATTCCCTTTCGTGGATTCTCGCGGTCGGGCTCGACCATCTCGGCCGGCCTGTTGGCTGATGGCGCGCGCATGCCGATCGAATCCTTCAGCTTCGCGATGGTGGTCGCCATTACCCCTCTTGCCATCGCCCGTGAATTCTACCGGTTGGTGCGCGCGGATGCTCACGCCGGAATTCACCTCAACCTGGCTACGGCGCTGGCGCCCGGCTTGTTGGGCATGGTTTGCGCCTTCTTTGCGGGCCTCCTGGCGCTGAAGTGGCTTTCACGCTGGCTTGAGCAGGGACGCTGGCACCTGTTCGGAATCTATTGCCTGGTGGCCGCCGTCATCGTCCAGATTCTTTATCTGCGCGGATGGTAGGTCTCATTCAGGTGCGACAAAACAGCAGCAAGTAGCGCATCAGAGGAACGCACAAAACGCGCTACCATCTCCGCTTCCGTGAGCCTTTCAGTCCCGGAGGGCCGAAAGACCATGGCGATTCACGAAATGCCGCTTTGGCGATAACGAACTTTCGCCCGCACTCAAGCATTCCAACCTAAGACGGCATCGGTCACGTCCGTAAATGATTTCTTCCGCCCCCTGCGGGGGATGGTTTTGTTTCCGGTGTGGCGCCCGTTGTCCCATGGCATGCGTCATGGGCTAAATTCTTCCGCATAGCTCCGATGTAAAATATGAAATCAAAAAGAAATCCTGCCCGCTGTTTTGGCATCTTAATAAGTAGGCAGCAGCCAGGGCGATCACCTCGCTCGGGCTGATGCCGGAAGGGAGGGCATGAACCATGCAAAAGCTATGGAAAGCTGGGATGATTGCCCTTTTGGCAGTGTTCATACTGGTGTCGGCGGGATTGGCCCGCGCGGAAGACCGCGACGGGGGTTTCGCCCGGCCCGACGAAGATTTTCGCGGATTCAACGATCCTGATTTTTACCCCGGCTATTATGGATTTGGCTTTGGGTGGGGGTGGAATAACCCCTGGTACGCCGGCTGGGGGGGATCACCTTACTTCTTCGGATCCCGCACTGGCAATGTCAAGATCATAACAAAACGAAAGGATGCTTCAGTCTACGTTGACAAAGGGTACGTGGGACGAGCTGGAAAAGTAAAGGAAATCAGGCTCCGGCCGGGTCCCCACACTATCCAGTTGCGCAATCCCTCAGGGCGCGTATTCTACCAAAAACGCGTTTACATTGTTCGTGGCAGGACGATTAAACTGGATGTCAAGTATGCGAACGTGAAGCCGCGTGCCGGGCCCGCGTATAGCCTCAAGGCGCCGGCATCCCTTCCGAGGACCAGTGGAAGGAGTAGCTGACCACAGAAGCTAATGGCCATCCCGCGCGGTGACAGGAGCGCGCAGCGCAGACCTCAAAAGCGAGGTCTGCGCTGTGATTATTTTTCGACTTTGGCCAATAGTTCCACAAATTTCTGCTCGCGCTCTTTCTGGTTGAGCCCCAGGTGTTTTTCCATCACCTGCGTGGTATTCATCGAGCAGAATTTGGGGCCGCACATGGAGCAGAAGGCCGCGTCTTTGTAATAGTCGTCGGCCAGGGTTTCGTCGTGCATGGAGCGGGCCGCCTCGGGGTCAAGCGACAGGTCAAACTGCTTGTTCCAGTTGAAGAGGAAGCGGGCGTAAGAGAGCGCGTCGTCGCGGTCGCGGGCGCCCGGGCGATGGCGAGCCACGTCAGCGGCGTGCGCGGCAATTTTATAGGCGATGATTCCTTGCCGGACGTCGTCCTTGTTCGGCAAGCCCAGATGTTCCTTGGGGGTGACGTAGCAAAGCATCGACGCGCCGTGCCAGCCGATCATTGCCGCGCCAATCGCCGAAGTAATGTGGTCATAGCCGGGCGCAATGTCCGTGACCAGCGGGCCGAGCGTATAAAACGGCGCTTCGCTGCACAACTCCATCTCCTTGTCCACCTGGAGCTTGATCTGGTCCATGGGAACGTGCCCCGGCCCCTCGATCATGACCTGCACGTCGTACTCCCAGGCTTTCCGGGCCAGTTCGCCCAAGGTCTTGAGTTCGGCAAACTGCGCTTCATCGCTTGCGTCGGCCAGGCTGCCGGGCCGTAGCCCGTCGCCCAATGAAAACGAAACGTCGTATTTCTGGAAGATCCTGCAGATATCCTCAAAGTGCGTGTATAGGAAATTCTCCTGATTATTTTCCGCCGACCACTGAGCCATAATAGCGCCGCCCCGGCTGACAATGCCGGTGATGCGATGGCGGGTCATGGGAACATATTCCCGCAACACTCCGGCGTGGATGGTCATGTAGTCAACGCCCTGCTCCGCCTGCTCCTCGATCACTTCCAACATGATGGAAGGCGTCAGGTCACGGACCCGCTGCACTCGCGAGAGCGCCTCATAGATGGGTACGGTGCCGATGGGAACCGGGCTGTGGCGCAGGTTCGATTCGCGGATTGCATGGATGTCGCCGCCGGTTGAGAGATCCATCACCGTGTCGGCCCCAAAGTGCACTGAGGCATGCAGCTTTTCGAGTTCGGTCTCAAGATTTGACGCCGTCGCCGAATTCCCGATATTGGCGTTGATCTTGCATCGGCACGCAACGCCGATGCCCATGGGTTCAAGCTCCACGTGGCGGATGTTGGCGGGAATAATCATGCGGCCGCGGGCGACTTCATCGCGGATTAATTCCGCGGAAAGGCTTTCGCGTTTGGCGACATGCTCCATCTCCTCTGTCACTACACCGCTGCGGGCGTAATGCATCTGGGTCACAATCGGTCCGGTGCGTTTGCGGACCCATTCACTACGCAATGGAAGCGACATGATTTTTTCCCCTTCTTTGCAATGATCTGAAATCCAGTTTACCGCTCCCTTTGCCATGCCTTCAAGCCGGCCGCTTGCCGGGGAGCCGCGCGACTCCGACCGTTTGACCAGCGTGGCGTGAAGGCAGGCGATGCGGCCCTCCGCCACGATGATCATCCGACGAAAAACTTCACTGAACGCGCTCGGGGCCGGAAGGCGGGGGTTCAGAAGAACTGCCGCCGATCCGTTTTCGCCCGGCAAAGCCCTCTTCAATCCCATGCCAGTACTCAATCCTGCTTTCGCCGAGCTTCCAGCACAGGAGAGCTTCCTGTCCTTCCATTAGGCACGGGAAGTCCACCAGGCCTTCATCGAGGTCTTTGACCAGGCAACCCGTCTGCTGAATCTGGGTAAGGGTTTCTATGATTTTGGCTGACATTTCGTCGTGTTCCGATTTCTTCTTTACCAAATCGGAGTAGGGAGGATGCGATCCTCCCATCACCATGATTCGCGACGCTGCGTTGGCCAAATCCCCTTGCAGAGCATCCACCGTCTGCTTTTGAGATTGAGCCAGTTTGAGAGATTCCTCAATTACAGGGAGGAGCTTTTCAGCTTCCTCGCGGCTAAAGTACTTGCTTGTCATAACGCTTGTTCTCACACCTGCGTTCCAGCAATTAACGGCAGGTCCATCCCGGCTTTCTTCTTGCTCCCTCATTCAGCATCCTGCCGGAAGCAGACGCTTTAGCTGCGGCGGGCCTCATACGATTTGCAGCATTCGGTCCAGAGCCACGCGGGCCCAGCGCCGGGTCTCATCGTCCACCTGAACGCGGTTCACCACCTGGCCTTCCACCAGGCTTTCAAGCGTCCAGCACAAGTGCTGCGGCGAAATACGGTACATGGTGCTGCACAAGCACCCGCAATCATCAAGTGAAATCACAGTTCGGTCGGGATTTTCCTGGGCCAGCCTCTTCACCAGATGAATCTCCGTGCCGATCGCCCACTGGCTCCCGGGGCCGCCTTCGTTGACCTGCGTGATAATCAATTCCGTAGACCCCACATCATCCGCCATCTGGCAAACATCCCAGCGGCACTCGGGATGGGCGATGACGCGAATGCCTGGGTAATTCTTGCGCGCCTTCTCGATATGCTCGGGCAGGAACCGCTGATGAACTGAGCAGTGGCCTTTCCACAAAATCACCCGCGCGCGCCGAACCTCTTCCTCGCTTAATCCGCCCATTTCCTGCCGCGGGTCCCACACGGCCATGGCGTCGAGCGGGATTCCCATCCGGTACGCGGTATTCCGTCCCAGATGCTCGTCGGGAATAAACAGGCCTTTCTCTCCGTGCGCAAGCGCCCAAGCCATGACTTTTCCCGCGTTGGAAGACGTGCAAACGGCCCCGCTGTTTCGGCCTACGAAAGCCTTGATGGCGGCTGTGGAGTTAATGTAGGTGACGGGAACAACGCCGCCGCTTGCAATTCGACAAACTTCTTCCCAGCATACCTCCACCTGGTCGCGGTCGGCCATATCTGCCATGGAGCAACCGGCGCTCAAATCCGGCAAGACTACCACCTGGTGCTCGTCCCGCAGAATATCGGCGCTTTCCGCCATGAAATGGACACCGCAGAACACAATAAAATCAGCTTCTTTGCGGTTTGCCGCCAGGCGGGAAAGCTTCAGCGAGTCGCCCCGGAAGTCGGCGAATTTGACAACTTCATCGCGCTGGTAATGGTGGCCCAGAATCACCACGCGGGAGCCCAGCGCAGCTTTGGCCTGCCGGATGTGCTCATCCAATTGCTGGTCAGACAGGTCGACATAATACTCTGGCAGACAGTTCAACGTGCTCGCCGCAACGCCTATCATCACATGACCCATGATGCTTCCATTTTATCATTCCGAAACTGTTCTGTGGTGGACCTTCGCGGGCAGCACCTGAAAAAGGCGCAAGCTCCGCGCTAGCCGCCGATGTAGACCATCGTCCGCGAGGGTTGCACGAAATCCGGCTCGTTGATGCGGTGGCTCGGCTCTTTATGGTAAACAACACGCCGGATGTACTCCTCGACCTCTGCGTCATTCGCCCCGCTGCGCAACACTTGCGCTACATCATGCTCTGCCAAAGAGAACAGGCAGGTGCGGATTTTCCCGTCGGCCGTTACGCGAATGCGGCTGCACTGGCCGCAAAATGGAACTGAAACCGGAGCCACAATGCCAATTTCGCCTTTGCCGTCCTCAAAACCAAACCGCAGGGCGGTCTCGCTCGCTTCGTGGCGGGGAAGTTCCACCAGCGGGAAAACCGGGTTGATCGCGCTGATGATCTCATCCGCGGTCACCACTAGTGACCGGTTCCAGGAGTGATCCGCGTCCAATGGCATGAACTCGATAAACCGCACGATCAGGCTCTTTTCCCGTGCGAGCTTGGCAAAGCCCAGAATCTCACCTTCGTTGAATCCCCGGACCAGCACAACATTTACTTTCACCGGGTCAAGCCCCGCGTTGAGAGCTGCGTCCACCCCGCTGAGCACGCGCTCAAAGGAA
>JAJYHU010000128.1 GCA_021784615.1 Acidobacteriota bacterium
TGAAAGGTGTCTGGTGGAGAAGAAGGGCCAAACAGCAACAGACATTGTCCAGCGCATACGGCGCGGGGGTTTTACCGCCTACTTTGTCGGTGGTTGCGTGCGCGACATCGTGATGGGACGCACGCCGATCGACTACGACGTGGCCACCGACGCCACGCCTGCCGAGATCATTAAGCTGTTTCCGGAGAGCCTGACGGTGGGAGCGCAATTTGGAGTGGTCCTTATTCCCCGCGAGGAAGGCAACGTGGAGGTGGCGACGTTCAGAAGCGACGGCCGATACGCGGACGGCCGCCACCCGGTTGAAGTCCAGTACGCAAAATCGGCGGAAGAGGACGTGCGCCGCCGCGACTTTACGATCAACGGCCTGCTTTACGATCCCCTCAAAGATAAGGTGCTCGACTACGTCGGCGGCCAGGCGGACATTCGCGGCGGCAAGATCCGCACGATTGGCGATCCGTACCGGCGTTTTGGCGAGGACCGGCTGCGCATGCTTCGCGCCGTGCGTTTTGCGGCCCGGTTCGATTTTGCCCTGGACCCCGCCGTCTCCGAGGCTATTCGAGGGCTTGCCGGCGAAATTCACCTGGTGAGCACAGAGCGCATTCGGGATGAGATTGTGAAAATCCTTACCGAAGGCCGTGCGCGCCTCGGATTTGAACTGCTGGATGCCACCGGCCTGCTTCGGGAGGTGTTGCCACAGGTCAAGGCGATGCAAGGCGTCGAGCAGCCTCCGGAGTTTCATCCGGAAGGCGACGTATGGATACACACGCTGATGATGCTCGAAGGATTGCAGCGGCCGACCGCGACGCTGGCTCTTGGCGTCCTGCTCCACGATGTCGGCAAGCCGCCAACCTTCAGCGTCCGCGAGCGAATCCGCTTTGATAATCACGTCGAGGTGGGCGCGAAGATGGCGGAGGAAATCTGCCGCCATCTTCGCCTTTCATCTCGCGACACGGAGCGGGTGGTGGAACTGGTTCGCCATCACCTGCGCTTCAAGGATTTTCCGCAGATGCGCCGCTCGACGCAGATCCGCTTTCTGCGGATGGAAGGTTTTGAAGAGCATCTGGAATTGCACCGGCTGGATTGCCTGGCAAGCCACGGAATGCTGGATAACTACCACTTGGCGAGAAAGATGCTGGAGGAAATTCCGCCCGAAGAGATCAAGCCTCCGCGCCTCCTCAGCGGACACGACCTTATCCGCGCGGGTTATCCCCCGGGTCCGGAATTCAAAAAGATTCTGCAGGCTGTCGAAGATGCGCAACTTGAGGGTAAGATCCAGACGAAAGAGGGCGCACTTCACCTCATTCGTGGAAATTTTCCTCTGACCAACACCTGATTACTTTCCCCACGGCACGAAAGCGAAGAAGTAGACAACTCCACCCAATGCGGCAAGAAACACAATGAACATCCCGACCTTGAGCCATACTATCTTCCGGTCTTCCGCGGTGGGTTTCTCGTCATTGATCATCTGAAACATCGGACCCTCCTCGTTTCGCCGGGTAAACTGGGCGAAGAGGTCATACCCGCGAGAGTTCTACTCTGGTACTCGGGTTCGGTTCCACGTGAGCACGCAGCGTGATCATTTTGTGGTGTCGGTCGATCCGGAGCTCCGAACCGGTGGTTTGAAAACTTAACTCTGTGCTTCCGGTTATTAATCTACGCCTTCCAACACAAAAGTCAAGCGCAATACGAAGCCCGAAAGCTCGTTGATTTTATCTATCGGCAGAATCTCTTATTCCATTCAGAGGGGGATCCTTGTGCGAAATTTTCCTTCCTCTTCCGCGCCGACTGGGGGGATAATAGTCCGTTAAACGGCTCTTCATTAGGCTCAATCAAATATTTCTTAGGGGGCTCTAAATGGCAGAGAGCAAGCGGCTTGGCTACGCCGTCGTGGGTCTTGGGCGGATCTCCCAGCGGGCTGTTCTTCCGGCTTTCCGCCACAGCAAGAAGGCGAAGCTCGTGGCGGTCGTCAGCGGGGACCGGCGGAAAGCAAAGCGCCTGGGAGCAGAGTTTGGCGCGGACGCCTGGTACACCTACGATGATTACGCTCAGTGCCTTATGAACCCCGAAGTCAAGGCCGTTTTTATCGCCACTTCCAATGGCACCCATCAGGAGTATGCAGTGCGAGCTGCTGAGGCAGGCCGGCACGTGCTGTGCGAGAAGCCCATGGGCGCCACCGTGGAGCAGTGTTTGGCCATGAACCGGGCCTGCCGCAAGAACAAGGTTCGGCTCATGATTGCTTACCGCAAGTATTTTGAGCCTGCAAGCCTCGCGCTGAAAAAGCTTCTTGACGATGACAAGCTCGGCAAGCTGAAAATTATCCACACGGCATTCACTATTTACATCCCTCCCTCCAAAAAGGCTCCTGCCTGGCATTTTGACCTTGATGCAGCGGGTGGAGGATCGCTTGTGGATATTGGCGTCTATTGCGTCAACACGGTCCGGTGGCTGACCGGCCTGGAACCGCAGGAAGCGAACGGCTATGCCTGGTCAACAGACCCGGGCCGCTATGGCCAGGTGGAGGAAAGCATCTGTTTTCAACTTAAATTTCCCGGAGCCCTCTTGGTGCAAGGCAGCTCAAGCTACAGCGCTGCGCAAGCCAACTTCCTTAAGGTGTTCGGTGAAAAGGGCTGGGCAGCGCTTGATCCCGCGTTTGCCTACAATGAGGAGCGGCGGCTGTTTGGAAAGATTGATGGCCGCTGGTTCGAAAAGCGATTCAAAATTATCGACGAATTCGCATTGGAACTGGATGCTTTCGCGGATAGCATAAGGCTCCGCCGGGAACCGGGGCCCAATGGCCACGACGGATTGCGCGACGTGGCCGTCATGGAAGCCATCTACCAAGCCGTGCGCAAAGGCCGATGGGTCAAGGTCCATTTTCCTTCAGAACTCGCCTAAGGAAGTCTCTCCAGCCAGAATATAAATGATCAGGAAGGATCTGGGAAGCTGGAGGATTGTCGGAATTTCAGGCGCTTCAGTGTGGAATTTTTTACACTCTCCGAGAATCTGTTCTTGCCGATTTCCGGCCTGCGTCTCAGATGCTGCTCGTAAGCAATTGAATTCACGGAAGTTACTTAAATAATCCATCTGGTACGTTGCTTGCTATACGTTAGCGCGGCGCTCCTATCATAGATATCCAAGAGCGACTTTGAGATTGTGAGATCCCAAATGAATGAAAATGAACATGAACACGAAAACGGGCGTGAGAACAGCCTGAGCGGCCCTGTACGGTCGGCACACCCGCTGTGGGTTGCCGCGATAGTGGCGTTATGCCTGGCAGCAGTGGCCGTGGGATTCATAGTAGATCAGCACAAGATTGCCAGCCAACTGTCTGCTCGAAACCAGGAATTGACGGCATCGCTGACCGAGACCCGGGGGCAACTGCAAGCCCTTGGGTCAGAGATGGACGCCATGAAAACCTCAGAGGCGGCAAGAGAGAAAGCCGAGTTGGCCGCGCGCCATCCGGCTCCGGCCTACCACGCGCGGTATCGAAGCCCTCATCGAGTTGTCAAGAAAGACGACCCGCGATGGAAGCAAGTGGAGGCGGAACTGGCCGAGCATCAGAAAGCCATCGATTCGACCCAGCAGCAAGTCCAGTCGGCACGAACCGAGTTCCAGAACAATCTGTCTTCTACTCGGAACGAACTGAACGGGTCTATTGCAAAAACTCACAGCGAACTCGTCGAGCTTGAGCAAAAGGGCGAACGGAATTACTACGAGTTTGACCTTTACAAGACGAAGCGGTTCGAGCGCGTGGGGCCTATCGCTGTTTCGTTGCGAAAGACGAACGCCAAGCATCAGTTTTGCAACCTCCACCTGCTTGTGGACGATAAAGAGTTGACGAAAAAACACGTGAACATCTACGAGCCGGTGATGTTTTATATGGACGAAAACGGGCAGCCGTTGGAGCTTGTCATCAACGAGATTAGCAAGAATCATATGCACGGATACGTGAGCGCGCCGAAATACCAGGGAACTGGAGTGTCCGCCGTAAGCTCAGTTGCGAA
>JAJYHU010000018.1 GCA_021784615.1 Acidobacteriota bacterium
TCGCCGCCAGCAGCGGGCGAAAATCATCGAGACCTTCTGCCAGCGCCGCGAGGCTTGGGAATTCCGCCCTGTCGAAATTCTTTTCCAGTTCTTCCGCTTTGCGCATCATGGCAAGAAGCGTCAAGATCTCTTGCGCGGTGCAGGCGATTCCTTCAATGTGGAGTTTTTCGAGGACGGGTTGGGGATCCTCAAGCGCGCCGAGCGATGGACGCGACTCCTCCCGCAGATATTCCAGGGCCTCTCGCGCGCGTTCCAGGGCCAGCTTGATCACCGCCAGGTCAGTTTGCGGCAAAAGCGCGGCGATCCGCCTTTGGCCGATGGGGCCCGACAGAAACTCCCGCAGCAATTCCTGGATGGCGCCGAAATCAAGCACCGACAAGGAATCCGCCATGTCAAAAGAAGGATGGGTATCGTTCATGGTCAAAAGGCCGCAAGCCTCGGAATTTTACCGGGCGGCGCGATCATTGGCCCTTCAGCCGGGCGACGGCTTCCTCCACGCTGCGGATCATGGTCACAAGCTCCATGGCCGGCGGCCGCGCTTTCCTGGCGCTTGCAGCCATCCGCGCTTCCTGGTCGAGACACGCAATCACGGGCTGCCAGTAAGGAGCCATCACCAGCAAAGGTCGCGGACCGTCCATTGATTTCACCAGCGACGATTTGTTCATCATCTCCCACACCAGCGACAGTTCCGCCAGCGTTCCTGTTCCGCCCGGCAGGACGACGTAGGCGTCGCCGCGCTCAATCAGCGTGGTCAGCCGTTCCATAAAGGAAGCGGTTCGAACCTCTTCGGCAATCCAACGATTAGCCGGCGACGGCCAGACCGCGCAGGTGACGCCGACGGTGTGGCCGCGGGCTTCCCTTGCTCCCCGTGCGGACGCCTCCATCAACCCGCCGTATCCGCCGTTACAGACGGCCAAACCCGCCTCCGCAAGCAGCCTTCCCAATTGCTGCGCCTGGCGGTAGACCTCCGTCTCTTCACCCGGCATTGAACTCCCAAAGATTGTGACTGTCCTCATCTCAGCACGGCCTGCCTTCCGCAAAACTTCCCGTCTTCCATTTTTAACGCGCCGGGCGCCCGCCTGCAAATTGCCGATAGATTGCGACGGCAAGGCGGTCAACCACTCCAATCGCCGCGGCCGAGTGCAGCGGATGAGAATTCGACATAATCACAAAAGCCAGGCGGCCGCCGCCCGGAGGGTCCATATACCCTGCCAGCGTATTCACGTGCTCCATGGAACCGGTCTTCGCGTGGATGCGGCCCTTTGCGCTGGTGTTCTCAAAACGGTCGGCAAGAGTCCCATCGACGCCGGCCACGGGAAGCGCGTCCAGAAAGTCTTTAAAGTCCCCGGATCTCGCCATAAACTCCAGCAGCTTGATCAAGGCATTGGGGCTCACCAGCGTATCGCGTGAAAGCCCGGACCCGCCGGCAAAACAGACCTGATCGGGAGGGATGTTAAGTTCCCGGGCGAAGCCGGCCAGAATCTTTACGCCAGCCTGGAGACTCCCCTGCCCGCTCACTTTGCGGGCCATGGTCCTCAGAAGCATTTCCGCATGCAAGTTCTGGCTGACCTTCAGCGTGACCTTAATATCCTGGCGCAGGGGCAAAGAATCGTGTTCCGCCAGGACGTACCGCGCCTCAGGCTCAGGCGAGGCTCCAACATCCGCAGCCATTGCAGCCGGGCTCTGCTCGCGAACCGTCACTCGCCCGTCCACTTTCACTCCGCGCTGTTCAAGAAGCCTGCGAAACATCTCGCCGATCAACCGTGGAGGATTTTCGATGGCAACGTCTTCCTTGATCTCGCGCGAACCCAGCGGAACGTGGCCCCAGACATCAAGATCCATCGAGCCCGGCGCGCGGGCCACTTCGACCTTGGCCGGGACATCGTCCGAAGTTGTTTTGACCTCGTCCTTGATCCGGTAGTAGCCGGCGACCGGCTCCAAGGCGATCTGCGCACAACTTCCCACCGCGCTCCCCGGCTGGACGCGCAGCGTAAGCGAGTTGTCATTAAAAGCCAAAGCGGTGATGGGAGCGCCATAGCCCCAAACCATGTCGTCAATGGCCCAATTGGGCCCGTAAGGCTGGTCGGCGTAATAGCTGTCATCCGCGATAATGTCGCCCGTCACCTCGCGAACGCCTTTCTTGACCACCTGGTCTGCAAGCTCCTCGAAGTCCGCGTCGGCGGGCGAGCGGAATTCCGTTTTCAGGTGATAAGGCAGCACTCGGCTGCCCAGGTTCGGATCGCCGCGCCCCACCAGAATCAAGTCGGGGACGCGGCCTTCAGAGTCCGGGAGAGACGGGCATTCAACAGTAGTTCGAATGATAAAGTCCGGGCCCAGCTTGGTAAGCGCCGCCGCCGTGGTAAACAGCTTCATGGTGGAGGCAGGCTCAAAAAGGCGGTCGGCGTTTCGGGCGTAGAGGACCTTGCCGTCGGATAACCGAACAACTTCAATGCCCCAAAAGCCGCGGCGCGCAGAAGTCGCATGAAGGATGGCGTTGATCTGGCCGGCCAGCGCTCTGTGGCGCCGGGCCAGGGCCGCCGCAGGCGCCAACAGCACACAGGAAGCGAGGAGAAGCAGAGAAAGCTGCCGCCTCAAACACCAGCCGGAACGTTCGCGCCTGCCAAGGGGGAATCGCAGAAAATTCCGCAACCGATCGGACTCCATCACCAACACCCGGGAATGCGCATCCGCTTTGGGAAAAGCCCGGTCAGGACGCCAGCCATCGCGCTACGTCCTTTGCAAAATAGGTCAAAATCACATCCGCGCCCGCGCGCCGGATCGAAACAAGCGTTTCCATAACCGTTCTTTTCCGGTCGATCCATCCAGCGCGGGCCGCCGCCTCGATCATCGAGAACTCGCCGCTCACCTGGTAGGCGGCCATGGGCACGTCAAACTCCGCGCGCGCCATGGCGATGATATCAAGATACGGAAGCGCGGGTTTGACCATAATCATGTCCGCTCCCTCTTCGATATCGAGCGCAATCTCGCGCAAGGCCTCGCGCTGGTTGGCCGGGTCCATCTGGTAGGATTTGCGGTCGCCGAACTTGGGCGCTGAATCCGCTGCCTCGCGGAACGGCCCGTAAAAGGCCGAGGCATACTTCGCCGAATACGCCAGGATGGGGGTTTGGGTGAATCCCTCGGCGTCCAGGTCTTCCCGGATTCTTCCCACCCGCCCGTCCATCATGTCGGAAGGCGCCACGACGTCCGCGCCCGCTTCCACCTGGGTCACCGCCGTTTTTCCCAAAAGCTCCAGCGTGGAGTCGTTGTCTATTTCCCCGTTCTTGATCAGCCCGCAATGTCCGTGGCTGGTGTATTCATCCAGGCAAACGTCGCAAATCACCAGAAGTTCGGGAACAGCCTTTTTGACCTTCCGGGCCGCCCGTTGAACGATGCCGTCGGGATCGTAGGCGCCCGAACCCGCTTCATCCTTGCTCTCGGGAATGCCAAACAGAAGCACGGCGGGAATGCCAAGATCAAAAACCTGTTTGCACTCTTCCGCCAGCAAATCGACTGACCACCGATAGTTGCCGGGCATCGAGCCGATCTCCTGCTTGACGCCCGAACCGGGACAGGCAAACAGGGGATAGACAAGGGAGCGCACCGAAAGATGCGTCTCCTGAATCATGCTGCGCAACGCCGCGGTGCGCCGCAGGCGCCGGGGGCGATGGGTGGGAAAAGCCATGGCATATCTCCTTCACTGGAACTCACGGAACCGCCGGCAGGGCCGGCTCTCTTTCACCGGGACCAAGGCTTGCATCCCGATCTTCGCGCGGAAACGCGGTCAGTACAATAGCTGATCGTGCCGGCGGAGATTTCCGAACATCCCCACGTTTGAGAGCGACACCGCCACGCGAAACTCATTCTCCTGCCGGAGGGGACCGAGGTTGAACCTGCGATACTCGGCGTTGACGCCGAAACATGAAAAACGATAACCAAACTGGCTGACCACCTGTTGGGAGGTTCCCTGAACAAAGTTGTAATCAA
>JAJYHU010000216.1 GCA_021784615.1 Acidobacteriota bacterium
TCCGATCTGAGCTGGCCTTTACGCTGCGGGATGGGATCGAATACGTCGAGTGGGTGCGGCACGCCGGGCTTGCCGTGGACGACTTTGCTCCGCGCCTCAGCTTCTTTTTCAATTCCCACAACGATCTTTTTGAGGAGGTCGCCAAGTTCCGCGCCGCGCGCAAGGTTTGGGCCCGGGTTATGCGGGAGCGTTTTGGCGCGCAAGATCCCCGCTCGTGGCAGTGCCGATTCCATACGCAAACAGCAGGATGTTCGCTCACCGCCCGGCAGCCCTACAACAATGTCGTGCGCACCACTCTCCAGGCGCTTGCGGGCGTGCTGGGCGGCAGCCAGTCGCTGCACACCAATTCTCTGGATGAAGCCTGGGCGCTTCCCACTGAGCAAGCCGCGACACTGGCCCTGCGCACGCAGCAGGTGATCGCCCACGAGAGCGGCGTGGCAGACACGGTTGACCCGCTGGCCGGCTCCTATTTTGTCGAAAAGCTCACGCTCCAGACGGAACGCGCCTGCTATGATTATTTCGACAGGATCGACGCGCTCGGAGGCATGGTGGCCGCCATCGAAAAGGGCTTTCCGCAAAAAGAGATTCAGGAAGCCGCCTATGCCTATCAAAAGGCCGTTGAGCGGAACGAGAAAACGATTGTGGGGATCAACGCATTTGCGTCGGAACAAGACCGGCCGGTAGATATGCTGGTGATCGACGAAGAGGTCGCAAAGCGCCAGCGCCAAAAACTGGCGGAGTTGAAAAAGACGCGCGATAACGCGCGGGTCAACTCGGCGCTCGAATCGCTGGCCGGCGCGGCCGCAACGGACCGGAACCTGATGCCCTATATTTTGGAGTGCGTAGGCGCGGAAGCGACGCTCGGCGAGATGTGCGACGTCCTGCGCAAAGTTTTCGGGACGTATGAAGAGCCCGCATTTCGATAAAATCGTTCCGGGACAAAACACGGAGCCCCAAGGACTGAGTGGCTCGATCATAAAATGAATGGACCCATCATGATGACGGACCGCCGCATTCGAGTTCTCGTCGCCAAGCCCGGGCTGGACGGCCACGACCGGGGCGCCAAGATCGTGGCCCGCGCCTTGCGCGACGCTGGCATGGAAGTGATCTACACCGGGCTCCGCCAGACCGCCGAGCAGATTGCGCGCGCGGCGCTGGAGGAAGACGTGGACGCGGTGGGAATCTCCATCCTGTCCGGGTCTCACAACACCATCGTTCCGCGCATTTGCGAACTGCTCCACGCCGGGGGCATGCAGGATGTTCTGGTCATCGTCGGCGGAATTATCCCGGACGCGGATATCTCCGCCCTGAAGAGCGCCGGAGTCTCGGCCGTGTTTCAGCCGGGCGCTTCCACCCAGGAGATTGTGGATTTCATCCGCAGCAACGTTCGGCGCCCCGCGTAGACGCCGGGGCTTTCAATTCAGAAGTCCGCAAACCGCGCACCGCCAGACGTCCAAAAGAATAAAAGCGTCCTCTCGCAAAGGCGCGAAGTCGCCGAATCAAGGAAAGGTTAAATGGAGAAAATTAAAATTATCGAATGCCCGCGCGACGCCTGGCAGGGGCTTGAAAAAATCATTCCCGCGGAAGCAAAAGCAGACTATCTCGGCAAGCTGATCGCCGCGGGATTCCAGCATCTCGACGCCATCAGTTTTGTCGCGCCCAAGCACGTCCCGCAGATGGCGGACAGCGAAACCGTGATGGCAAGGCTTCACGACGCGGGACTCGTTCGCGGACATTCCAACGGCAAATCATCCGGCGAGGCTCAACACTTGCAATCAGAGAGTGAGAAGAATGCCCCGGAAATGATTGGCGTTGTCGTGGATGAAGAGGGTCTGGCGCGCACGCTGAAGATGCCCGGAGTCTCGACGCTCGGCTACCCTTATTCGATTTCCGCCAACTTCCGCCGCCAGAACGCCAACCTGTCGCTTGGCGAGTCCCGCGCGCTGGTGGAAAAAATCCAACGCGCGGCCGAAAAATCCAACAAGGATCTGGTGGTGTCCATTTCGATGGCTTTCGGCAATCCTTTCGACGAACCCTGGGCGCCAGAAGTCGTGATGGACGCCATCGGCTGGCTGAAGGAACTCGGCGTAACGGCCGTCTCCCTGGCCGATACCGCCGGCGCTGCGAATGCCAAGGCGGTGGGCGAACTGGTCGCCGCCCTACAGGATGTGGCGCATGGAATCGAACTCGGCGTCCATCTCCACAGCCGCCACGAAGAGGCGGAAGAAAAAATTGTGGCCGCTTATGAAGCCGGCTGCCGACGCTTTGATTCGGCGCTCACAGGCCTCGGAGATTGTCCCTTCGCCGCGGACAATTCGGTGGGCAACATTCCCACCGAAACCGTGGTTTCAACGCTCGCCGCGCGCGGCGTCCAAACCGGAATCGATCCCGCAAACCTTGAAGGGGTTGTCGCGGCCACGAAAGAACTTCGCCACAAATACTTACCGTGAGTGGACACGTCTCCAGGTTTTATCCATCCAGCACTCTGACTTGGAATGACAAAATCGCTGCCTCAACCCAATGGGAGGCGTGGAATTCCGGCGGGAAATATCTACTTCCAGCATTCACCTCTTAGAGGTAATAGCCAAGACCAGAAAAGATTGTTATGGGAACTCCGTTGTGTACGGCTATAACTTCGAGCCAGTGGTCCTCGTATGCATCACCCTCCAACACCACATCGAATTGCCCGTTGCCGTCCACATCCACAATGTCAACCGGTGACCATAGCGTCACCGCAGGTACGTCCGCGTCGGTCTTTTGAAATGGCAGCTTCCGCAGTACCAGCGAGTGTGAGTTTGAGTCAATGATCACGATCACTTGGCAGAGCTCTATGTTGCCCCCCAACGAACGAAAATAATATGCCTCCGCCAGGGAGTATCTAAACAACGTTGATTTCCAAACCTTGAAATAGATATTCCCGCTCGCTTTGTGCGTTAAGCCGAGCCGTCGCAAATCCCGAGTTAAGACTCCTCGAACGGCCGGAGATGGCTGCCCATGCTGGAAACACTGCTCCGCCCCTTTGCTGTCACTCCATTCACAATTGAAGTCCGCTATGACATCAATCCCGGGTCGCGGCTCCTTTGGGGTCTTGATCAGGCATCCATCATCCGGGCCGTTTCCGTACGGTGATTGGCCGCAATAATGAGCCTTAAGAAAGGCCTTGATTTGCCGGCAGTGATTATCGGAGCACGCAGGACGATGGACGTCACTTTCAGCCTGTAGCCGTACATACGCGCCTACGAGGAACGCTAACGTGATGGCAGCGACAAGAACGCGCCCAGATGCATTCAGACGAGGCATGCAAGCCCTTCCTTTCCGCGAAGCGAAGGTGTTGAGTTACACGGTTGTTCTACCTCGCGTCAAAAACTGCGCAGCCATTATAAACAAGCGACGTAAACATTGCTGTACACAGATGAGTCACATAACTGCTGAAAAAGCCACACCAGCGGTACTGAAGTCAATCAACTCCTCCAGCGGAGAGTTGTAGGCCCGTCGATGGGGTGCTGCATAGTCTGGCCGGTTTTCCTGGCTGCGAGGTAGGCCGCTTTGATCTGGAAGTACCACTTGGCCGGGCGGTCAGCGTCATCGATCAGCATCAGCGGCGGATTGTACTGAAGGCCCAAAGCCTGTTTTTCCATGGTGCGCTGGTCCTGCCCGACGAATTTGTTCCCGAAAAAGCGAAGCAGCGGGGTTATGAACGGCACATGGCGAAAAGCGTTCCAGGCCGCGCAGACGTCAATGCGGCAGCGCGCCGCGGTGATGGGCGTGACGGTGGTGCGGCTGGAGAACCAATATTTGCCGCAGTGAATCTCCTCAAAGCGCATGTTCGGCAGCACAAACTGAATGGTGGTAGTAATGGGCTCGCCGTAAACGCCCAGCAATTTGTAGGCGGCGCTGTTCGCGGAAGGCGCATGGCTGCGAATCCGAAATCCATTCGGAATGGGCTCGAACACTTTTTCTTTTTCGTGGATGCTCGTGCGC
>JAJYHU010000027.1 GCA_021784615.1 Acidobacteriota bacterium
AAGGCCGCTTCCGAACGCAAAGAAACTGAAACCGCTTCGGTATGCCCGTCTTCCACGAACACGCGGTTGCAATGCGCGCTCACCACAAAGTTGCCTTTGGTCACGCGCCCGTCAGCCAGCTTGCCCAGGAGCTTGTGAGCTTCACGCTCCACCTTCTCTTCTTCGCCTGAAATAAAAGGGATGACGTTCCCCATGATGTCCAGCGTGGGAACGCCTGGATATCCGGCTCCGGAAACAGCCTGCATGCTGGTCACCAGGACCTTTTCAAGGCCAAAGGCGCGCTCAAGCGGCGCCAAAGACATCACCAGACCGACCGTGGTGCAATTGGGGTTGGTAACGATCATGCCTTTCCAGCCGCGCTGCTTGCGCTGCTGCCGCACCATGGCCAGGTGATCCGGGTTCACTTCCGGAATCAGCAAGGGCACGTCGGGCTCCATGCGATGGTTCGAGGAATTCGACACCACAACGTGCCCCGCTTGGGCAAATTCCCTTTCCACTTCGCCGGCCACCCTGGAGTCCAGCGACGAAAAGATCAGTTGCGGCGCCTTTCCGGGCTTGCACTCATGCACCATCAGGTCGCGCGCGGCCGTCGGCATCGGGTCCCGAAGCCGCCAATTGCAAGCCTCCGAGTAATTCTTTCCGGCAGAGCGGTCCGAGGCGGCGAGCCACCGGGCTTCAAACCACGGATGGTGTTCAAGAAGGCTGATGAACCGCTGGCCCACCATCCCCGTTGCTCCAAGAATGCCAACTTCCATTTTCTTCATCGCAATTGTCCGTTAGGGTCCAGATTTCTCTCCGCCCGACCGGGCGGCTGTCGTTAAATACGATTCTTTAATTCTCTTACCAAACGGGAGTAAAGTTCAACCGCGTTGATCAGCTCGGATTTGAGCACGCGCTCGTGGTCTGTGTGGGCAACGTGAATGGTTCCGGGCCCCAGCAGCAGCGGACGTCCCCATCGCGTCAAGTTCGGCAGGTCGGTTGAATAGGCCATGACTTCCGTTTCAAAGCCGTCAAGAGCTTCCGTCCGAATGGGCAGAGTGTCCCGGACGAACTCATAGTGGCAGCGGCCCTGCAAGATTTCCTCAAGCTTCCGGCGCAGTTCCGTGGAGGGGCACACCGTCCGAAACAGAATTTGGGCGGAGGCGCTGTCCGGGATCACATTCGGGGCGTGGCCGCCCTCGATAAACCCGATGTTCATGGTGGAACGCCCCATCACGGGATCTTCGGGCAGCGGAACCTTGCGCACCTCGGCGAGAATGTCCAAAAGTTTTTCGGTGGCCGATTCCCCCAATTCGGGGTAGGCGGAATGGGCCGTTTTTCCGCTGGCGCGGATGTCGACCCGCAGATTTCCCTTGGTCCCGACCGCCAGCTTGTTTTCCGTGGGCTCGCCGTCGATGATGAACTTCGAGCCTGCGGGCGTGGCATTCGCCCTGAGGGCGCCGTCGCTCAGCAGTTCCTCGCCAACAACATAAAGAAGGCCGAAGTCCTCAAGGCCCGAGGCCTTTAATTCCAGCGCAGCAACAACCTGAGCCGCCAGGATGCCCTTAGCGTCGCAAGAGCCCCGGCCGTAAAGGAACTCATCGTCCTCGCCTGCCGGGATAAAGGGAGGCACGGTATCCATGTGCGTGCTAAGCACCACATCCGGCTTGCCGAGGCGCGCAAACACATTGGCGCGGCCTTCCGTAACCGGCTGAAACTCCACCTGGAAACCGTGTTTCTGGAGGTAATCAAAAAGGAATTCACCGCAGGACTTTTCGTGCCCGGTAACCGACTCTAGATTGACCAGCTTTCTGGTAAGTTCAAATAGCTCTGTAGTCCGCTCGCTCATCATCATGCATCCGAATTAGACCGGGCGTGGGATTCTCATCCTGCGGGTAAGAACTCTGCCCAACGTGCGGAGGAATCGACTCGCCGGCCCATGCCGGCGCCGCGCGCATACGGTTCCTCTGGCAGCAACTGACGGGCCTGTCAGCACTAGGGTTAACTCTATGACGTTAGCCCACATGCGAAAGAAGCGTCAAGTCATTTCATGCTTCAAGGGAAGCAATTATGCCGCCCAGTGCTTGGCACGCCGGACGGCGCGAAGCCAATCTGCGCGAAGCTGTTCGCGGCAGGATTCTTCCATCGCGGCTTCCCTTCCTAATCGTAGAGAATGGCGCGTGAACTTGTTGTGCCCTGATCAAATGCCAGAATATACTTAGGCATTCAGGCTCCTTGGGCCGAGTTTATTCATGGCACGTTCAGGAGAGAAAAACGAGCTATGGGAAGTTTCGTCTGACAGGCGGAGTCCGGTTGCACGGCTTCATGCTTCTACTTGCTTGTGACGGCCCCCGCTGGAGCGTCGCCCGAAACTTCAAAGGGCTTTCGCGCTTGGCTCAAATCGTTGGCCAGCAAAACAATGCCTTCACTCTCCTGACCTTCCACGCGAAGGTACGTTTCAACTTCCTCCCAGGCCCGGCAGCCGTGGATCATGGCGTTGCGCACGTTCTCTAAAAGCATCGCCGGGCCGCCCGCGTTCTGGGCAAAATTGGCGCTTGAAATCTCCAGTTGGCTTACGTCGTCAGCGACCAGAGCCGGCCGGGCCTCCGCCTGCTCGAAGTCCGTGTGGACGCTTGAAAGCTTCAGGCCCTTCACGTGCCGGCAATAAAATCCGTAAGCCGGCAATTCACCAAACATGTTGTATTCGGGATAAGCGGCAGGTTTTTCGGGCACCGTCCGCTCCACCAGCTCGCGCGTTCCGCCGCCCTCAAAGCGAAGCCGAATGTTGCAGAGCGCGACGTTGCGGACCGGGTGTCCGGGCAGCCCGGTGATCGAGCATCCGGTTTTCCCCGCGCCAAGGGCTTCGATGTTGCTGATGGTAATATTCTCCACTTTGCCGGTGGGCAGATGAGGGCCGCCGGGATCAATGGGCCGCGCGCGGTTGCCGAGCCGGATAAAGATGGGCGCTTCGACGCCGCGCATCGCAATATTCGAGACGACAACTCCGGACAGCGTGGCGCCGTCGACCGCTTCAAGGGCGACGCCTGCCAGGCGGGTGTCATGCACAACGCAATTACTGATAGCAATATTTTCAAAGCCTCCCTCGGATTCCGTTCCAGCCTTTAACGCATTCGAGTGGGAGCGCAAAACGCAGTTGGTAATGGTGACGTTGCGGGTGATCCTCGCCCCTGAACTCTTCAGACAAATGGCGTCATCCTCGCTATCGATCTCGCAGTTGGCGATGCGGACGAGATCGCAGCATTCGATATCGATACCGTCGTTATTGCGGTTCGCGTCGCTATGGACCCGAATCCCGTCAATGTCGACGTCCGTGCAGGCAAGATAATGTTGCACCCACATGCCGGAATTGACCAGCCGGATGCCTCGCACCGTCACGTTGCGGCATTCCGAAAAGCGGATCAAATAGGGCCGTCCGTAGTGTCTGGGATCGAAGGCGTCGGAGTCGCCCTGGCCATCGAGCGTGCCGTGCCCTTCAATAAAGATATCTTCCAGCCGCTCGCCGTAGATCAGGTACTTGTCCGTATACGGAGCCGTGTAGGCTTTGAAGGCGGGAACGTGGGAAGGATAATCGCTCAAATTTCGGCTTCCTAAAATTGTGGCGCCCGCTTCGAGGTAAAGTCCGACGCGGCTTTTCAGAACCAGCGTTCCGGATAAATAGGCTCCGGCCGGGAAATAAACTGTTCCGCCGCCCGCCGCCGCCGAGGCATCGATGGCGGATTGCAGCGCTTGCGTGTTCAGCCGCTTGCCGTCCCCGAAAGCGCCGTAATCAACAACGTTGAACACCGGTCCTTTGTTTGAGGTTTCAGTTTGAGCCCGGGCCGGCAACGCACCCGCGAGGCCCAACAGCGCTGAGCCGTAAAGGAATTTCCGACGTAAAAAGGGACTCGACATTGTCACCTCCGCAAGTCTCAATAACCGGGGCGTCCAGGCGTCGGCAATGGAAGTCAGGAGCGCTCACGCGCACAATATCCAAACCATC
>JAJYHU010000033.1 GCA_021784615.1 Acidobacteriota bacterium
CCAGCAAGATTTGCAGCCTGGCGCAGGAAGTCAGCGCCTTGGGCGTCAATGGGATCCTTTCGGTTGCCCCTTATTACAACAAGCCGACCCAGGAAGGACTGTATCAGCACTTCAAGGCCATTGCTGAATCGACGGAGTTGCCGGTGATCCTGTACAACGTGCCTTCCCGGACCTCGTCGAATATTGAGCCGGGCACCGTTGCTCGCCTGGCAGAAATCTCCAACATCATCGGCATCAAGGAAGCTTCCGGCAGCATCACCCAACAGATGGAACTGCTGAGCCTGGTTGGCCCGGACTTCATCGTTCTCTCGGGCGACGATGCCTTCACTTTTCCGTTGATGGCCATGGGCGGCGTCGGGGTGATCTCCGTCATCTCCAATGAGATCCCGCGGGAGATGACCCACCTTACGCATTTCCTGCTCGACGGGAAATTCGACGAGGCCCGCAAGCTTAACACCAGGCTTCTGCCTTTGATGCGGGTGAACTTTATCGAAACGAATCCCATTCCCGTTAAAGCCGCGCTCGCCATGATGGGCAAGATCAAAGAGGTTTACCGGTTGCCGATGTGCGCGATGAAGCCCGAAAACCGCGCCAAGCTCGAGAAAGTGTTGATTGCTCAGGGATTGCTGCAGGCGCAAAAAGTCTGACGCGGCCCATGAGTAGCTAGAGCAAGCCGACCTTGCAACAGTACTGTTGTTGATCGTGGTTGTTTGCTGGTAAAACTCGAGTTATACTACAAGTATGAAAACGGCAATCTCCATCCCCGATCCCCTTTTTCGCGCTGCGGAACGGGAGGCGGCGCGACGGAAGCTTTCACGCAGCAGCTTTTACTCGATGGCCGTCGACGCTTATCTCAAATCGCAGCGGGCCAGCAGGATCAGGAAGGCGCTCGATTCCGTCTATGTTGCGGAGGATTCGGCTCTCGATCCTGCCTTCGACCGCCTACAGAGTGAAGCCGTCGGCCGGGAGGATTGGTGATCCGGCGCGGCGAGGTCTGGTGGGCGGCGCTCGCCGAGCCCGCGGGCTCCGAGCCGGGCTACCGCCGCCCGGTGGTCGTCCTCCAATGCGACGAGTTCAATGAGAGCCGCATTCGGACGGTCGTCGTGGTTGCTGTCACAACGAACCTGCGTTTGGCCGCCGCGCCCGGCAATGTGCTATGCAGGAAAGCGGAAACCGGACTGCCCAAAGAGTCTGTGATTAACGTTTCTCAGATTCTCACCATTAATAAGATTCGGTTGACGCACCGGGTAGGCAGGCTCCCCGCCAAGTTACTGGAAACCGTGGAAGCTGGCCTGCGATCCGTACTCGGTTTATAGGTGCTCTTGACTGCTTATGAATCTCCAGCAACACATTGAAGAACTTTTCTCTCGCCAGCCGGACGCATACGGCGACGAATACTTTGCAGCCTTTGATGAATTCAAGGTGGCCCTGAACGCCGGCGACATTCGCGCGGCAGAACCTGATCCGGGTTCGCCTACCGGGTGGAAAGTGAACGCCTGGGTCAAAAAGGGAATCCTGCTTGGCTTCCGGATTGGCAGAGTTGTAGAAATGGCTCCGGTGGAACTACAGTTTCGCGATAAGCACACTTATCCGCTGAAGCAGATTCCCCTCGGCTGGAACATCCGCGTGGTTCCCGGCGGAAGCTCCATCCGCGACGGTTGCTACATCGGCCGGAACGTGACCTGCATGCCGCCCATGTACGTGAACGCCGGGGCCTACGTTGATGATGGAACCATGATTGATTCCCACGCGCTGGTAGGCTCCTGCGCACAGATCGGCAAGGGTTGCCACCTTTCCGCCGCGGCCCAGATTGGCGGAGTTCTGGAACCGGTGGGCGCGCTCCCGGTGATTATTGAAGATGACGTTCTGGTGGGAGGCAATTGCGGTGTTTATGAGGGAACCGTGGTGGGCAAGGCGGCGGTGCTGGCGGCCGGAACAATTCTAACCGGGTCAACCCCGGTCTATGACCTGGTTCGGGACACCGTTCACCGCAGCGAAGAGGATCGGCCTTTGATGATTCCTTCGGGCGCCGTCGTGGTGCCCGGAGCGCGCGCCGTCACCAGAGGTCGCGGAAAAGAGTGGGGCCTTTCACTCTACACGCCGGTCATTATTAAGTACCGGGACGAAAAAACCGACCAGGCTGTGCGGCTGGAAGAATTGCTCCGCTAAGGGCTTCTGTAGCATTGGTCTGTGACCGGCGGAACCAGCATAGGACAGCGACGGCGGCGTGGCTACAATGATTCGGTGAATTCTTCGACTGTCAATTCAGCCTGAACCAGGATGGACTTGTCCGTCTTTGGGGCCAAGTCCCAGCCGTGCATCGGAATCACGATGTGGAGGTGAGTTTTGGTTTCGTGGCGCAGGTTCACGTGGTTTTCAGTCTGATGATGGAGGTAGAACCCGATCCGTAGTAGGGCCTTGAGCACCCTTTTCGGCGTGACGTGCGGGAGCCGGGGTATTAGGCGCGCACCGCCCCAGTCTCAGTTGGGCGACTTCCCCCTCCACCGGCACTGGCTTCTTTGCTTTCTTCAGTCCTTCGATGTAGCAGCGCACGGCGTCCTTCGCCGTTCGACGGGCGTGCTCCAAACCTTTGCCCTCGGTGACCAGTCCCGGCAACGCGGGCACGGTGACGGTGTAGCCACCGTGTTCGTTGGCCTCAAAGAATGCGGTGTATTCGTGCACCCTTCCCTCATGATTTTTCATGCTCAAAGCCTATCACGGCGACTTTGAAGAAGTAAACGCTGCGTTGCCGCGATCATCCCTTGCAGTCCGCCGCTCCCGGCGTGATCCCAGAAGCCGTTAATATAATAGGGAAAATAAGAGTTGACAATCCGGGGATGAAGGTGCTAATCTACCTACCGACTGGTCGGTATCTAAGGCCGGCCGCTTAGCAGCATCGAACGCTAAAAATTCTAACGGTTGAAAAGCTTATGGGAAAATCATTTACAGGTTCAGAAATTCTGCTTGAAAGTCTTCGCCGCCAAAACGTCAAGGTCATTTTTGGTCTCCCGGGCGGGGCGGTTTTGCCGCTTTATGACGCCTTGTACAGCGCGGGAATTCGCCATCTGCTGGTACGGCATGAACAAGCAGCGGCTTTTGCCGCCGATGGCTATGCGCGTGTTACGGGGAAGCCGGGGGTCTGCCTGGTGACGTCGGGTCCAGGCGCTACAAATCTGCTTACTGCACTCACTTCGGCTCTCATGGATTCCATTCCTGTCGTGGCTTTGACGGGACAGGTCCCGGCATCCTTGATCGGTAAGGATGCTTTCCAGGAAGCGGATACTGTGGGCATGGCGTTGCCTTCCACCAAGCGCGCATTTATGGTTCGCAAGGCTGCGGATATTCCTTCCATCATCCAGCAGGCTTTTGAGATTGCCGTGTCCGGCCGGCCGGGTCCGGTGCTGGTTGATCTTCCCAAGAGCGTCCTTGTGGAAATGGCTGATCCCAGCTATCCGGTTGCCAGCGCTGGCCGCCCCAGACGATTGCGCGAGTGGAATGAGGGTGATGTTCGCCGCGCGGTCGACATGATTCTTGAAAGCAACCAGCCGCTCCTCTATGCGGGCGGGGGCGTGATTTCTGCCGGAGCTTCCGGGGAGTTGCGGGAGCTTGCCGAACTGGCGCACATTCCGGTGACGACCACGCTGATGGGTCTCGGCGGTTTTCCGTCGCAGCATCCTCTTTCGCTGGGCATGTTGGGGATGCACGGAGCCTACGCTACCAACACAGCAGTCAGCCACAGCGATTTGTTGATTGCCGTGGGTGCGCGCTTTGACGATCGCGTTACGGGGCGCATCGATGGCTTTGCCCCGAATGCCAGAAAGATCCAGCTTGATGTTGATCCTTCCGAGGTCAACAAGAACGTCCGTGTGGATTTGGCGCTGGTGGGCGACGCGCACGAAACGCTGCAAGCGCTGGTTGCGGAAATCAGAAGGCGTGGCGGTTTTTCCGTTTCTCCGGAGCGCCATCAATGGCTTCAG
>JAJYHU010000306.1 GCA_021784615.1 Acidobacteriota bacterium
TGGGGAAATCGCCTCGGTCAAAAGGAGGTTACATTTCGGTATTGCGTTGATCGGATCGATGCCGTAATCGAAAATTGCGACATTCATTGGTTCACTCCTCCTACCCGAGGGCGCGTCAACGCGCCTCGGGAGGCCATCGCGAAGCCCGCGATGTTTCCGGCGACGCGCTTGAAGTATCCAAAGTCGCGGCGGGCGAGGCCGAGGAAGATGCTCATGGCGGCGCGGACGGAAAGCGCCAGGCAGCAGAGCGGCCGCGAGAGTTCGGGATGCTTTGAGACAAAGTAGAGCCGGTTGAGCACTTCCTTTTTCCCGAACAGATAGGCGTTGGGGCGGCCGAGGTTCGATGGGTAGTGATAAAAGCGCGCGCCTGTGACGATAGCCAGGCGATATTTCTTGCTGACGCGGTAACTCAAGTCCAGGTCTTCCAGGTAGCTGTAGCTCTCAAACCACTCGTCAAAGGAATATTCCGCCAGCACCTTCCTGGAATAGACCACCGCCCACGAGGGAAGCCAGCGGACGTACAGGTCCTGCTGGACGTCCGGCATGGTGGTGTGAAATCCAGAGCGAAGCACCGCTCCTTTGGCGGAATCATAAAGGCCCAGGCGCGAGGTCAAGCGCAGCCGCTTGAGCGCTCCGGCATAAACCGGCACATGGTTGAGCAGGTTGAACCCGGCGCCGCCCAGGTCTTCCGGCGCTTCCTCCCAGAAGCGCAGCAGAGCTTCAACCGCCTGCGGCTCCAGCACAATGTCGTCGTCGAGAAAGGCGATCAGATCCACATCGGGCCGGGCTTCCTGCGCGCCGCGATTGCGGGCGTCGCAGATGGACGATCCCGGCAGGGGGATGAATTCCGCATGGAGTTGCGGAAACTCGCGGACAATTGCCGTATTGCCGTCGCCTTCGCCCACAATCAGGACTTGCTCCGGCAACCGCGTCTGCGCGGCCAGGCTCGCGAGCATGCGCCGCAAATCGGCGTAGCGCCCGATGGTGGGAATCACGACGGCGATTTTATGGGATGGGCCCGGCATTGCAGCTAGTGTAGTGTCCGCGAAATAACTGGACAATCGGCACGTCCGTAACGCCGGCATCCTGCCGGCAAATGCCGCCGGGACGGCGGCGCTACATTGTCCACTCAATTACAGGACACTACACTAGGTCTTCACTGAGCTAGTTGGTCGCGTAGACCAGAGGTATCATCAACTCTTTTTAGCCCAGATATGGAAATCTTTGGAGCGCTGGTAAGTTTGCAACTGGCGGAAACCGAGAGACCGCAACAATTGGGAAACTTCATCGGGATTAATTCCCTCTGGCAGAAAGTCAGGGTGGACCTCGCAGCAGACCAATCTGCACTTGTTGTCTGCCAGGGTCTCGGACATGCCCTTGATGACGGCGTACTCGAATCCCTCGACGTCAATCTTGACCGCAGTGGGGGGCGGTAAGCTCCTAGCCCGAATGAGCCTATCTGCCACTTCAACTCGCACATTTTCCCGGCTTGCTGCCCTCTCGTTTGGATGATCCCCTTGCTCGATCCTGGAAGCCCCGGCAACATTGCCCACTCTAATGCTTACGACTCCCTCGGTATCGCCCAAGGCGAGTTTTAGGCACTGAACATTCGTCAACTCGTTCAACTTGACGTTTTCCTGGAGCCTCTCGAACGTTTGCGGCTCAGGTTCAAACGCGACGACTTGGCCCTGATTGGCGACCACGCCCCCCAGGTACACCGAATAAAGGCCATTGCTTGCTCCAATGTCATAGAAGCAGTCGCCGGGGTGCAGTTCGCTCATGAGCATTTCGATGCTGGGACGCTCACCGCCTAGGGACTTCAATGCCTGTGCGCCCTCCGCGGAATACACATGAAAGAACGCTTCATGGCCCAGTACTGACACACTTGTAGTGCCACCGTTTGGCGCAAAGCAAAAGCGATAAAGCTTCATCAGCGGGCGCCGTAGACCGAGGAGACCGGCGATGCTGAGAAGCGTTTTCCGGATCGCAGGATTTTGACGGACCTTCATTGAAAGCGAATGGCGCATTCTGTCGAGCGAAAGAACGGGGCGAGAAAACCGCCCTTTCAACCGCGGCTACACAAACACCGGAAACGCCAGAAGCACTAAGAAGATCAAGTAGAGAAAAACTTTGCGGGCGCGCCGGCCGGGCTTCGGCTGGCTGTCTTCCCACGCTTGGCACAGAGAGCGATAATCAGCCTCGATCAACTGAACAGCACAAGGCAACTTTTCCATCGGTACGGCCCCTCCCCAGGGCAAACTCCGACCGCGCGAACCTAATCCCTTGCGCTGGTTAGTGTAGCACACTTGTGCGAGAAGATACTAGCTTTTTGCTCAATACCTCAAAAACAACATTCCGGAACCCCGCCTGGAAGTTCTCAACGGAAAACTTTGCGGCCTGTTCGCCCAAATGCTGGCGCAGCTTGTCTTGCAGGGTGCGGCTTGAGAGAACGGTGCAAATCTTTTGGGCGGCGTCGGCCTCATCCTCAAAGCTCAGCATGGGATGGTTTACGATTTCCGTCTGGCCGCCGCCGTTGGGAACAAACGCAATGCAGCCCGCTTTGACCATTTCGGCGACTGCATTCGGCATGTTGTCCGTCTCGCAGCCGTTAATACCGAAGCGGTGCCCGGCGATCAGGTCGCCCTTCTTCCGGCCGAAGGTGCGGCCTTCGAGGGAAACCCATTTTCGGGGCGCTGCGAGTTCCCTGAGCTTCGCGCCAAAGGGTGAATCCTCCAGGCCGCCCAGGATGTGCAGATGAACGTCGTGGCCGGCCTCGCGGACTGCGTCCAGGATGCGGATCACGGCGTCCATGCGTTTTTCCGGCACCACGCGGCCGACGCACACAAAGCCGTTCTCTCTGTTTTCCCAGGAGACGGGGGAAAATTCGATTGCGCCGGGCGAGTACAGTACCCGCGACTCGATCCCGAACTCGCGGCGCATCAGTTCCACGCTCCAGTCGGAATTGGCCACCGTGACGTTGCGCTTCCAGGCTTCCCGGTCGACCGGCGAAATGAGGCCACAAAGGCCCAGATACGCCCGGCGCAAAATCGAATCGCCGTACCACCAGCGTTTTTGAGTCGCTAACGCCGGATGCAGCTTGTTCCGCCACTCGTCCATAAAAGAGAAATCGGCAATAAACTGAATGCCCGGCGCGCCGAAATCGCACACGTTGTAGGCGCTGATCATCGCGTCATAGCGGGGACCCACGCGGCGGAGATAGCGCTGGAAAAACGCCCCGCGCAGCGCGGCGAATTGGGCCGTGCGGCCAAGCCCGAAGGGCATGGGCGCCTGCAGAATCTGAAAGTCCTCCGGGCTAAGGCTCGTGCCGTAATAGGCGTTCAGCCGCGCAAGGTCCACCGGGCCGCCCGTAATCAGGGTTACATCAAAATCCATCTTCAGCGCTTCGATCATTCGCAGCGCGATATTCTCTGATCCACCAAAACCTAGTCGAGGGTGGACGATGGCAATTGACGCCTTATATTGGCTTGCAGTTGACGTGGCTAGACCTTCTGGGATTGGTGTGGTGCTTACCAAGGAAAAGTTTCGCTGAGGGGGCATGCGCGCGGCCTTCAATGCTTTTCAAAGCGCGGGCAATTTTCCTCGGCGAAAGGCTATAGGCGACAACAAAGACTGTGTAGGCGAGCTTTCGTCGGAGGTTCCAGTAGGGCTGGCGCCAAGTTGCGCCGACAGCCCTGCGCATCAGGCCGGGAAGCGTGTCCGGCCATGGGTGGTCTTGTGGGCTCTCCCGCAGGGAGGTAATGCGGCTGACCCAGTGCTGGGGACATCGAGCTAGCCATTTTCCAAGAGGCCCGATTCTGTCGGGATCCAGCCGCGACAGCTCACGATGTAGATTGAGGTCAAAACAAATCGCCCGCCTGGTCACAGCCAAGCCTCCCTTTGCGCCTGCCACGTTGTTCTTTCCGTGTACCCTGTATTTTCCAAGGGGCTGCTGCAGGCACCT
>JAJYHU010000360.1 GCA_021784615.1 Acidobacteriota bacterium
ACCGGGAATTCCCTGCTTCCCCGCCCGCCGTCTCCCTGCCGCAATTGGAGCGTAACTAGCCTATTTCATGTCGGAAGGCAAACTGCGATCGGATAATCCTCAACGCCAGCAAGGCGCGATTCCACGCTGCCTCGGATGACACTGGGAAGGTTCAGCGTGGCGGAGAGCGAACGGGCCGGCAGAAGAACGGCTGCTAAGGATTTCTGAGCGCCTGGTTTTCGAGCCATTGAGGCCGCGCAGCCAAACCGGAATTGAGAGCGCATCTGATGTGTGGTAAGATCGTCATCTTTCAGTGACCAAAAATTGAGTTAAGAGAAACGATGCCTCAAAAAACTGCTGAACGACGCGCCAACCCGAACCCTCCCGCCGTGAATCTCCGGCTGGCTCACAGTCCCGACTCCGATGACGCCTTCATGTTCTACGCCTTGGCGACAAAGAAGATCCCCACGGGGAACTTAACTTTTACGCACATCCTGGAAGACATTGAAACCCTCAACCGAAAGGCCTCCGCGGAAGAGTACGACATCACGGCGGTTTCATTCCACGCCTACGCCTATCTCTCGGACCGCTACATCCTGATGTCTTCAGGCGCAAGCTTCGGCGACGGATACGGCCCGATTGTGGTCAGCCGCGCGCCCGCCCAGGGTGCAAGCTTAAAGGGCAAGCGCGTCGCGATTCCCGGCGCGCAGACAACCGCCTGCCTGGCGCTCCGCCTTTATGAGCCGGAAGTCGACACCATCGAGACCCGCTTCGACGAGGTTTTGGACATGGTAATCAAGGGCGAGGCCGACGCCGGCGTGGTGATTCACGAAGGCCAGTTGACTTACGGAAGCTATGGCCTTGCGAAGGTCGTGGATCTTGGCGCCTGGTGGCAGAGTGCAACGGGATTCCCGCTGCCGCTGGGAGGCAACGTGATCCGCCGCTCGCTTGACGCCGACACCATCCGGCAAAGCGATGAAATCTTGCGCGCCAGCATCGAGTACGCCCTCGAACACCGCGAAGAAGCTTTGGCTTATGCGTTGCAGTTTGCGCGGGGCCTGGAACTTCCTAACGCGGAACACTTTGTTTCCATGTACGTCAATGACTGGACGCTCGATTACGGAGATCGGGGCCGCAAGGCGGTGCAGACTTTATTAGACCGCGGCTATCAGGCCGGAGTCATTCCTCAGGCCATCACGGCGGAATTCGTGAGTTCTTAAAGACTACGTTCAACAGGTCGCGCGGCAGGTTGCGCCAGTGTGGGCTGAATCTCCCGCCGGGCCAAATCAGCAAAGATTATCTTTGAATCTGCTTTCGGATGACAACGGAAACCAAACCCGCTCGCACGCCCTTCACAAGTCTTCAGAAGAAAATCCTGCTGACCTTGGCCAGCGTCGTGGGCCTACGCATGCTGGGCCTTTTCCTGGTCCTGCCCGTCTTCACGCTCTACGGCTTGCAGTTCACCCATTCAAGGTTCCTGGTGGGGTTTGCCTTCGGGTGCTACGGCCTTACCATGGCCATCTTGCAGATCCCCTTGGGACGCCTCTCGGACCGCATCGGCCGCCGCAAAGTTCTGCTGCTGGGGATGGCGCTTTTCAGCCTGGGATCCTTCATCTGTGCAGTCCCGCATTGGTTTCCCTCCGGCGTACAAATTGGAGTGTTAATTGTGGGGCGGCTGGTTCAGGGCGGCGGAGCCATTATCTCCGTGGCCTTTGCCACCGTCGCCGACCACATCCAGGCGGAGCGCCGCTCCACCGCCATGGCCATCCTCGGCATTCCCATTGGAGCCGCGTTCGTCACCGGCGTGATTGCAGGACCGATCCTGGCGGGACTTTGGGGAACAGCGTCGCTCTTCTGGATCACCGGAATCCTGGGCATTGGAACGGATCTGCTCCTGGCAAGTTATCTGCCCGAGACTCCGCCTTCGGGAACCGCTCCGGCTCCCTTTCGGGATATCCTCCGCTCGAAAGCGTTACTCGCTCTCGATGGCGGCGGGTTTCTGATGAATTTCTTCATGAGCACTTTTTTCTTCTATTTTCCGCTGATCGTCACCGGAAGACATCACCTGAAGATGACCCACTATTATGAGCTGCTTCTGCCCATGGTCATCATCAGCGGCGTCACCATGTTCGCCTTCACGCGCGAGGCCGACCGCGGGCTGGCTGTTCCTCTGGCGGCTTTCGCGTTCCTGACATTCATCCCAAGCGCAATCCTGCTCTTCCGCCCCGGATTGCTCGGCTTCGATCCCAGTCATCTGGCTGCCGTGCTGGTGGGCGGAACGCTCTTCTACATCGGTTTCACGGGCCTTGAGCCGATTTTGCCAAGCTTGGTCAGCCGGTCGGGACCGGAGAACGCCCAGGGAAGCGCGCTCGGCGTTTATAACAGCATGCAATTTTTAGGAAGCTTTGTGGGCGGATCGGTGGCCGGCGCTTTTGCCCATGTTTACGCGGACATCGGCATGATGGGAACTTTGATAGCAGCCGCCGTGGCAGGATCGATCCTTATGCTGGCGGTCCGCTCCGCTCAAAAACCTGCGCACGGCGGCCCTCACGCGTCTCGATGATCGGTCAGCCGCTTATTCCTTATGCTCAAGGTGAACGCCGTAAATGAACCCCTTCGCTTCTTCGCGGCTCCTCCTCCAGACCACCCTGGCCATAACCTCATCCGCGCCCTCTCCAAGGACGTAGCCAACTGTGAGCCGAATGAAGTCGCCCTCTTCCAATTTCAAATCCGATATAAAACAGACTCCCATTCTTGAAAGGTTCTCTGTGCGCGCAACTTCTTCTTGGCCATTCGGCAAACGAATGCTGATGGGCAGCTTTACCGCCAACCGTTTTGCTATGCGTTTTTCTTCGCCGCCCGACTTTGGGGACTCCGTGGGCGCGGCGTCGCCCGGCCAGAGGTCTGTTTGGGCCAATGCCTCAACGTAACCGAACGTCCAGTCGCTTTGGCTCCCGCATTTGGGGCAGTTGCGCGCCAGGACGCCGCGGGAGGAGAGGTTGCGATAATCACTAAGGCCCAGCCTTGCCAACTCCCGCGAATTGCACGCCGAGCATTCAACCAGAACGTCCACATGCTCTGTCTCCGGCTCCCCTCCAGCATCCTCGGGGAAATAAATCCCCCAGAAGTCTATTTCCGGCTTGAGGCATTCCACTCCCCATTCCGGAGTTCGTCCTATTGCCTTATCCACCATCCCAACCACTCGAAAAGGGCAAGCAACCCCCGTCTGAAGGTTCGTGAGATGGATGACCGCGCCCGCCTGGACCGGGTGTTCCAAACTGATTCTCGCTCCCTCGCGGTTGATAATCAAAGTGTGCGAGCTTTCCCGGAACGGAACTCCGTTTGCGAGCTCGCCTTGAACTTCAATCGGGATTTGCAAATGCACCCGCTCGCTGCGCCGGGTTGCCTCGCGGGATCCGACAGACTTCGCTTCCGCCATGAGCGCCTATATTGCCTCCCGGTCGGGTTATCGGCATGATCTTCAGGCATCTTGAATCGATTTCCGGACAGACAGATCGGCGCAAGCGCTTATCACACCGGAGACCCTGCTGCGTTTTCAATTCAAAACCGCAGAGCCTCATAACCCTTTCCCCGGCGCTCCGCCGGAATCGTCGTCGAGGGCCGTCTGCAGAACGAAGGATTGGGGTATTTGGCAACGTGCTCGGTGCGTCCCCCGCGCCGATCCGCAGTTCATAAATCTTTCGCCAAGGCGCATCATATCCAATGGTCACGCTGGTATGAAGGATCAGTCCTTGCTCGCGAGCCCGGGAACTGTAATTGATGATGGGAGAGCCGAGGGCTGTCAAGCTAGGCGCAATAATCTCCTCATTCTTAGCTGTGCTTGCCGTGCCTGGAATCAACGGGGCAATAAAAAAGCGTGACAACAACAATCACGACTCTTATGATCAGGCCCGTGGGCCGCGCAACATCCTGATGGATCCAAGGCTCCAGACTG
>JAJYHU010000158.1 GCA_021784615.1 Acidobacteriota bacterium
AAGCCGACAGCCGCTCATAAGCGCCCCGCTGAGGATGACGCAAGCCCAGCCCAGGCTGCGCCGCAGTTGCGGATGGCCTGTCTTGCGCCGGGGAAATCGCCGCGCCGCGGCTCCCAGCCCCAATGAATGTTTCCCGACCCTTTTAACTCTCAACTTCCGATACCTCGCGAGGATTGAGTTCCGCCAGGAACTGCCTTGTTTGTTCAGGATCAAACTTGGGGTCCTCCGCCATGATCATCAGGAAGAACCGGTCCTTGGTCGCCTGGGCAAACCGCGGCACGTTGAACGTGGGATGGTAGGGAGCCGGCAGCCCGTTGAGCGCCAGCATGCCGAAAGTGGCTGTCAGCGACGCGCACAAGATCGTCATCTCAAACGTAATGGGAATAAAAGCCGGCCAGCTATCATAAGGTTTGCCTCCAACGTTCAAAGGGTAGCCGATCACGTTGGGCCACCACTGAAGGAAGAATCCGCCGCAGCAACCGAACAGCCCGCCGAGCAGCACCAGGACCGGTAGCCGCGTCCGGGAAAAGCCGATGGTGTCCGCCAGGCCCTCAATGGGAAAAGGTGAGTAAGCGTCCAAGCGGCGATACCCGGCTTCATACGTGTTCTTGGCTGCTTCCAGCAGTTCCTCGGCTGAATGGAATTCAGCCATCAGTCCGTAAAGAGGTTGCCTTTTCATAGTCTCACTGCCGTGTTCGCAAGATTAAAGCTGACCCGTTTCTGCTCCCTCAAAAGCCCCGCAGCGCAGGCTGCGAGCTTCCGGCCTTAATGCGTGCTCTCCTCCGCCGTTTTGTGGACAAGTTCCCGCATTTCAAAAATCGAGATCATGGGCAGGAAGCGAATGAACAGGTAGAAGAGCGTAAAGAACAGGCCGATGGTGCCGATAAAGACCATCCAGTCCCACCTTGTCGGATAAAACATCCCCCATGAAGAGGGAATAAAGTCGCGATGCAGACTGGTGACGATAATTATGAAGCGCTCAAGCCACATTCCGGTTTGCACCGAAAACGAAAGAATCCACAGCCACAAGGGATTCCGCCGGATTTTGGAGATCCACAGCACCTGCGGGATCACCAGATTTACGGCGATCAGCACCCAGTACACTGGCGCGTAGGGACCCGTCATGCGGTTCATAATCATGAACCGGTCATAAGGGTTCCCGCTGTAAAAAGCCATGAAGGTTTCCATTATGTAGCTGTAGGCGACGATCAAGCCCGTGGCCAGCATGATTTTGCCCATGTTGTCGAGATGGCGGATGGTCAGAAAATCTTCGAGGCCGTAGTATTTCCGCAACGGCACGGCCAGCGCAATGACCATTGCGAACCCAGAGTAGATGGCCCCGGCGACGAAGTAGGGCGGGAAAATGGTGCTGTGCCAGCCCGGAATGATTGCGGCGGTGAAATCGAAGCTCACGACGGTGTGGACGGAAACAACCAGCGGCGTCGCCAAGCCCGCCAGCAGCAAGCCCGCCATTTCATAACGCTTCCAGTGCCGCGCAGAGCCGCGCCAGCCAAGCGCGAAAATCCCATAGATCACTTGCTTGAACTTCTTTGTCGCCCGGTCGCGGAGCGTCGCCAAGTCAGGAATCAGGCCGACGTACCAGAACAGCAGGGACACTGTGGCGTAGGTCGACACGGCAAAGACGTCCCACACCAGGGGGCTGCGAAATTGCGGCCACACGCCCATCGTGTCAGGATAGGGAAACAGCCAGTAGGCCAGCCAGGGGCGGCCCATGTGAAGCACGGGAAACGCGCCCGCGCAAGCCACCGCAAACAGCGTCATGGCCTCGGCAAAGCGGTTGATGGAGGTTCGCCATTTCTGGCGCATCAGCAGCAAGAAGGCCGAGATCAGCGTTCCGGCATGCCCGATTCCAATCCACCACACAAAATTGGTGATCGCGAATCCCCAGCCGACCGGGACATTGATTCCGAAGATTCCGACGCCAACTGCCATCAACACGGTGACGGCGTAATTCAGCATCAGAAGCAGCACAATAGCAAGCGCCAGGCCCGCCTTGTACTTCTTCCCGGTCCCTCGGGTAAGGACAATGGAACTGATTTTGTCGGTCACCGACCCATACGTGTGGCCGGGGCCGAGAACCTCGCTGCCGGGGGAAACCAGCGTGGCGGCATTTTCGGGATCTGTGGCAGCCATCCCCTTACTCCTTGATCTCCGGATTGGGATTTCGTAACCGGGCCAGATAGGATGTTCGAGGGCGAACGTTCAGGTCGGCCAGCAATACGTACTTTCTGGATTGCGCTTTGCGATTGGCCACCTGGCTCTTGGGATCGTTAATATTCCCAAAGACGATGGCCTGTGTCGGGCAGACCTGCTGGCAGGCCGTTTGAACTTCGCCGTCGCGGATCTCGCGATTTTCTTCCTGGGTTTTGATCTCCGCTTCCTTAATGCGCTGCACGCAGTAGGAGCACTTTTCCATCACGCCGCGGCTGCGCACGGTAACGTCCGGATTGCGCACCCCGAAAAGGCTGGGAGTCTTGAAATCCGAGTAGAGCTTAAAGTTGAACCGCCGCACTTTATAAGGGCAGTTGTTTGAGCAGTATCGGGTGCCGACGCAGCGGTTATAAACCATGAGGTTCAAGCCCTCAGGACTGTGCATCGTGGCGCCCACCGGGCAGACGTATTCGCACGGTGCGTTTTCGCACTGCATGCAGGGCATCACCACGTGATACGTTTCCGGGTTTTCCAGGTTGCCCCGCCAGTACGTGTCCACGCGAATCCATTGCATGTCGCGCCCGTTGTCCACTTCTTCCTTGCCGACCACCGCGATGTTGTTTTCGGCGTAACAGGCGACCACGCAGGAATTGCAGCCCACGCAACTGTTCAAATCGATCGACATCCCCCATTGGTAACCCTTGCTGTAATCGTATGGGGGATAAAGAGACGGAGCCTCGGTGGTCTCCTGGGGCGGATCGGCCGCAAAATACGGGTCCGCCTTGAATTCTTCCAGGCTGGCCACGCGCACGATGTCGCGCTTGAAGGCGTTAACGCTTTCGATTTCGGCCTTGTGCCCGTCTTCGTTGATGATGTGGTGGTTCTGCGTGGTGACCAGATGGTAGCGCCCGCCCGTCTTCTTCAGCGAGGAGATGGCTCCAAATCCGGGGTGGGTGGACGTCCAAACGGGATAAACGTTAAAGCCCGGGCCCGTTCCCACGCTGCCCGCGCGCGTCCGGCCATAACCGAAATGCACGGTGACGCAGTTGTCGGCATGCCCCGGAAGAATCCACACGGGCATCCGCAGCTTGCGGCCTTCGTGGGTGATTTCAACGACATCGTCATGAACCAGTTTCAGCCGCTCGCCGGTGGCCGGGCTGATGAAGGCGGCATTGTCCCAGGTGAGCGTGGTTAGCGGCTTCGGCAGTTCTTGCAGCCAGGAGTTGTTGGCATAGCTTCCATCCCAGATCGTGGGATCGGGCCGGAAAACGATTTCCATTGAGCCATGGCCCGGCGCGGAGGCGATTGCCGCTGCTGGCGGGGCGAGGACTGTTTCAAGGCTGGGCTTGGGTTGGACGGTCTTCGCCGGCAAGGCGGTTCCGGGAATCACGCCGTTTGCAAGCGCCGTCTCCCAGAAGGTTTCAAACGCCTCCGGCTTCACCAGCTTTTGATCCGACCAATATCCGCGCACCCATTGGTGAGGCGTGGTTCCGGCCTGCCCCAGCAGGGCGCCCAGAATTTCATGGGCCGACTTGCCCCGATAAAGAGGCGCGATCAGGGGCTGAACCACCGAGGTTGTGCCGTCGTAAGCCCGTTCGTCGCTCCAGGACTCCAAAAAGTGCGTTTGGGGGATAAACCAGTGGCACAGATAAGATGTTTCGTCCACGTAAAGACCCAGGCGGATGCGCAGCCCGACCTTATCAAGAGCCTTCTTAAAGGCCAAGTCGCCGGGAGCGTTATAGACCGGGTTGCCGCCGATT
>JAJYHU010000120.1 GCA_021784615.1 Acidobacteriota bacterium
CTACCTCCAGGACCTTGGGATCACGGGAATATGGTTGACCGGATATTCGCTGTGCGATCCGCATCACTTCTACAATATCTGGACGCAATACGCCGTGATCGAACCGGACAAGCTCGATCCATCGCTGGGGACGGAAGAACAGTTTAAGGACTTAATTGCGGAAGCCCACCGCCGCGGGATCAAGGTTTTTCTGGACGTGATCACGCACGGTTTGATGGAGGACAGCCCTGTGATCAAAGAGCATCCGAACTGGTTTCGAGGTGGCACGTGGGGGATGACCGATTATGATTGGTACGGTGGTCATACGGATTTAGACGATTGGTGGGTGAAGGTGTGGTCGAATTACGTTGCGGAGTACGGCGTGGACGGTTATCGCCTGGATGTTAACATCTTTCGGCCGGATTTGTGGGAGAGAATCCGGCAGAACGCGGCCGCTGCCGGCCATGAGATCGTCATTTTCGAAGAAGACAACGCGCCGATTTCCGGCGTCACGGATTTCCCCCAGCACGAGAATAATATAAGTGTTTCGCGGTCCGGAGCTTTAGACGAGGTCCTGGTCCGAGACATACCTGGCTTTTACAGCCGCAAGTTCGGCAAAACCGGACACTACAAGGTTGTGATCCAATATGCCGACGACGGGAGCAGGGTTGAAGGCAGTACCGATGCCGAGGGGACCCTGAGCGTTCATCTGGACGGTCTTGGCAGCGACAAAGTCTCGCGAAGGTGGGGAGACGACAAGCCTGATGGCATTAGCGACGTCGAGCTTTCCGTTGGCCACGTGGCCGCGAGGCCGATTGAAAATATCGTCGTCTCCGACGATATGAGCCAGCGCTGGCAACTCCATTGTGGCGGGCGGCCGTTAGCGCTTGAAGGAAAGCCACCGTCATTCAAATTATATGTGGCGACGCTGGAACACGGCTGGCCCTCCGTCCTGCTCAGTTGCCATGACAATGGCTGGCAAGGATTCCCTTTGGGTAAGAACCCCTACGTGGCGCAGGGGAGCCGTGCACTTTTCGGGTACTCCTGCCTTTTGACCCCTATGATTCCACTTTTCTTTTCCGGGGAAGAATTTAATGCGAGCTTTCGGCCGATTCCGTGGGAATCTCCCTACCTCTATGGTGGCAAGGATCCCGGCAAGGGCCGATGGCTTTACGGATGTATGCTCGACTGGGATGAACTTCACCAGCCCGAGCACCGGGACATGTTTGAGGACGTTAAAAGGATGATTGCCGTTCGCAAGCGCGAAGCCGATGTTCTGGCCATAGCCCTCGATCGGGAAAAACCAAACCTAATGGCCGTGCCGTGCGAGCACGACATCACGGCGCCGGTGCCGTACATGCGCTGGAGGGACCGCCGGGCTATCGTGGTTGCGGCGAATCACAACAGGAGCCAAGACGTCCGCTTTAAGTTGCAAATCCCGCTTGAAGAAACCGGCTTGGCGGGCCATGCGAGCTACCGGGTCACTGACCTTTGGCCTGGCGGCGAAGCTAAAACCTGCAGCGAACAGGAACTGGCAAGCTTTGCGTGTACGGTCGGCCGTGACGGGACAAGAGGCGGCGGACTTCGCGTATTCAGGATTGAACCGAATCACTGATTTTCGATGGCCCGGCGGGGTAGCAGCCGCAGGGCGTTTATGAAAAGTTTCATGTTCCGGGTCCGGATCGGCTGGGGAACAAAAAACTGCGATTTGGCTTGGCACTTCGGGTGGTGCGAGTTATGCTAGCCAGTTACTTGAGCGCTCCCGCCGCTCTGCCACAGTTCTACCTGTCTGGTTGTAGGGGATCGGGTAATCAAGTGAAAGTTTAACGGACCCGCGGACCAGCGCGCTCGGGGCAGTTCATTTATCGTTTTCAGTCGGCAGGCGCAGGATGATCATACACGGAGGTATTATAAGATGCCAAAGGTCTACGACGCCGTTGTTGTAGGTTCGGGAGCCGCGGGCGGCATGGCTGCCACCGAACTCTGCTTGAAGGGACTGAAGGTCCTCATGCTGGAGGCTGGACCTCGGTTCAATATCGCCACGGATTTCCACCATCACGCAAAGCCGTATCATTTTCCTTTTCGCGGAAGAATTCGTCCTTCGGAGCGGGCGAAGTATTTGCAAGCGAACGAGTGGAACAAGAAGCATTTTGTGAACGAGCTTGAAAATCCCTACACGGGAAAGGACTTTTACTATGTTCGGGCTCGGGCGGTGGGCGGCAAAACGCTGCATTGGGGCCTTGTCTCGCTCCGTTTCAGTCCGCGGGACTTTAAAGCGGCAAGCCACGATGGAGCGGGAACCGATTGGCCCATTTCCTACGAAGACGTCGAACCTTATTATAGCCGCGTTGAAGACATGATCGGCGTGGCGGGCCATTCCGATCACCTTGCCAACAATCCCGACAGCCATTTTCTGCGGCCCGTGCCGTTCACCTGCGCCGAATGGATTTTTAAAGGTGCGATGGAAAAGGATATTCCCGAGTGGCACGTCATCCACGGACGAACGGCGACGGTCACCGAACCGTTCAAGGGACGAGCGCCATGCCACTACTGCGGACACTGTGACCGGGTTTGCAATGTCGCAGCCTCGTTCAGCTCCGAAGGGGTTCTGCTTCCCATTGCGGAGAAGACCGGGAACCTGACTCTGCGCACCAACGCCCTGGCCTGGAAGGTGCTGACCAACAACGAGCATCGCGCAAAAAGCGTTCTGATTGTTGACCGCATAACCCGCGAACTCGAAGAGGTGCATGGAAAAATCATTGTTCTGGGCGCCGGCAGCATCGAGACAACCCGCATTCTACTCAACTCGCACAACGAAGATTTTCCGGATGGAATGGCGAATTCAAGCGGAGCGCTGGGGAGATATTTCTGCGAACAAATTATGGCCGGAGACATCAACGGTTTGATTCCCAAACTCAAGGGCAACCGGAACCGGGCGGGAGACGCCCGGTCGTCAGGCAGCGGGTTTTATATTCCGCGTTTTCGCAACTTGAAAGAGCGGCAAAAGAACTTTGTCCGGGGCTACGGATTTGAAGGTGGCGGAGGAAGCAGCGAATTCCCGGGCTTTGCGGCAAGGATTCCCGGGTTCGGCGCCGGTTTTAAGGAAGAAATTAAAAAGTATTACGCCACAGCGGTTGGAATCGGCTCTTTCGGCGAAGTGGTGCCGCGCGCCGAAAATCGCCTGGAAATCGATCCGGTGGTGCGCGACGCCTGGGGGATTCCAGTCGTCAAATTCGACGTCGAGTGGGGACCGAACGAACTGGCAATGGCGAAGGATGCCATTGACACTCAGCGTGAAATGTTCAGGAAGGCGGGCATCGAAATCCTGTCGGAGCGCACCACGCCGCTCCCTCCCGGGTCGAGCATTCACTCCGCCGGGACGGCGCGGATGGGCGACGATCCCAAAACCTCGGTTCTGAACAAGTACAATCAGTGCCACGACGTTAAGAATTTGTTTGTGGCCGACGCCGCAAGTTTTGTCTCCTCGACGGAAAAGAACCCGACGTTGACGATTATGGCGCTGACTTGGCGCGCTTCAGAGTACCTGATGGAAGAGGCGAAGAAGGGCAATCTGTCGTAGCTCAACGTTCAGTCAGAAACGGAGGTCGAAAATGAGTTCAGAAAATGTTGGTAGGCGCAGCATATTGAAGGGGCTTGCGCTCGTTCCAGTCTCTGCTTTGATGGGGCCGGGGCAGTCGGCTCTGGCTGCGACAGTTCCCGCCGCGCGACAAGACGCGCCTGGAAACGCGGCGAAAGGTGTTTACGAACCCAAGTACTTTAATAGCCGAGATTACGAAACGCTGCGTGCGCTTTGTCAGATCATCATCCCTTCCGATGGAGATTCAGGAGGGGCAGTTGAAGCGGGTGCGCCCGAATATATCGATTTGCTCACCAGCGAGAATGAGGACTTCCAACTTCGCTTAGGGG
>JAJYHU010000073.1 GCA_021784615.1 Acidobacteriota bacterium
TGAATCGGGGCTGACCCCGGTGCGCCTCGCTCCCGAAGAGGATTCCCGAGTTTTGGAATTTGGATTGGGGCTGACCGATGTTGTCAAGCGCTGGTCAAAGTCGAGCAGCGAGTTAAGCGCGGATGACTACCGCAGCGGCATACCAAGCCTGAGGGCGAAGCTTCTCGATGTCGCGCCTCGCGCTGTGGCGTTCAATGGAAAGACGGCGTTTGAGCGGTTCTGGGGGAGCCATGCGGAGCTTGGTCCCCAGCCGGATCGCCTGGAAAACTCCCGGATCTTTGTTCTTCCTTCGACGAGCGGGCGCAATGGAAGCCTTTCGCGCTCTCAAAAGCTCGAATACTTTTGCCGACTTCGAAAGTGGGCGCGCTGATAGCGTGCACGCGCGGTTTGCCACGAAGCCTTGTATACATTTTCGAATATCAAATGGGTCTTGGCCCCGCAGATGGAAGGGATGAGCCGGAACTGTTCCCTTGCGCGAACTGATAATAAAAAAGGGCGCTTGGACGGCGCCGATGGCGGCAGGCTGGCGTATACTTGGCGGGAACCGCGAAGTTGAAACGAATGATCCTTTCATATGGGATTGCGAGGTAGAGATCATTGAAAACAGTTGCCCGGATTTTTCTCATCATCAGTGTACTTTCCTTCGGCAGATTGGCTTTGGCCCAGATCACTCCGGGCAAAGTGATTGCCGTTGAGCAGCGCAAAGAGGGAGTGCTTCTGCGGATGCAGACCGGCGCGATGGAATTGCAGGTTGAGACGCCCGGCATTGTCCATGTCATCTACTCACCTAGCGGGTCGTTTCCTCATCACCCCGATCCCATGATTGTGCCCGCCTCGTGGCCTGGCGCCCCTTGGAAGCTTGAAACCACGGACCCTGCCGCGATCACCCTCTCCACTTCGCTGTTGCGCGTCAGCGTGGCGCGCATGAACGGCGGCCTCACTTTTAGAGACCAGGCGGGAGATATTCTCTTGCAAGACAACAAAAACGACGGCGGCAAGATGATGACGCCGGCGATCGTCAACGGAGAGAGGACGTATCACGCGACGGATTTGTTCTCCCCGCAACGGGATGAGGCGTTCTACGGACTGGGCCAGCATCAGGCCGGGGTCTGGAACTACAACGGGGAATCCATCGAGTTGTCCCAGGACAATACCAACATCTCCATCCCTTTCTACGTCTCGTCCCTGGGGTACGGGATGTTCTGGAACAACTCCTCGGTTTCACGTTTCAACGACCGTTTTCCTCGCAGCCTGTATCTCTCTTCACAATTCGCTGACACCATCGATTACTACTTTCTGTACGGGCCGGAGATGGACAAAATCATTGCCGAATACAGAAACCTAACCGGCCAGGCTCCGCTGTTCGGCAGGTGGGCTTATGGCTTCTGGCAGTGCAAGAACCGTTACCGCTCTCAGAAAGAAATCCTGGGGATCGCGCACAAATACCGGGAACTGGGAATCGCCATCGACAACATCGTGCAGGACTGGTTTTGGTGGACCAAGATGGGGTCTTTCGTCTTCAACGAGAATTACCCTGATCCCAGAGCGATGGTGGATGCTCTGCACCGTGAGCATTTCCACATCATGATTTCCATGTGGCCGCGGTTCACGCCGGACGAAAAGAACTTCAACATCTTCCAGCAGAACGGCTGGTTCATGCATATCAACAGTCCCACTACCAGTTGGCCGGGCGCCGGACTGTACGATGCCTTCAATCCCAAAGCCCGCGCGTTCTATTGGAAGCTGATCGATGACGCTCTCTTCCGTCTGGGGTTTGACGCCTGGTGGATGGATGCCACCGAGCCGGAAACCACCACGCGCGAACAGAATGTGATGGTTCGTTCCATGACGGCGATGGGGAACGGCGCGCGCTACGCCAATCTTTACCCGCTAATGACCACGATGGCGGTTTACCAGGGGCAGCGCCAGGCGGCGCAGGACAAGAGAGTTTTCATCCTCACGCGCTCGGCGGCTGCCGGGATGCAGCGCAACGCCGCGGCTGCCTGGTCGGGAGACATTGCCGCCAATTGGCATGCCTTCAGGCGGCAGATTCCCGCCGGGTTGAACTATTCCATTTCCGGGCTTCCATACTGGACGACGGATATCGGCGGATTCGTCGGGGGAAACCCTACGCTTCCGGCCTATCGAGAGCTATTCGTCCGCTGGTTCGAATACGGAGCTTTCTGCCCGATCTTCCGAGTCCACGGCACGCGCAAAACCAATACCAACGAACTCTGGGCCTATGGACACCATGCACAATCGATCCTGACCAAGTATGACGCGCTGCGCTACCGCCTGATGCCCTATATCTATTCGACCGCTTGGCGTGTGACCGATCAGGGCTATACGATGATGCGCCCCCTGGTGATGGATTTCCCTGATGATGCCGAAGCCCGCGACATTGGGAATCAGTTTCTATTCGGCCCGGCGATTCTGGTGAATCCGGTTACTGATCCCGGCGTCCATAGGCGCCGTCTCTATCTGCCTTCTGCAACGTGGTATAACTTCTGGACCGGCCGGCGCCGGCCGGGCGGCAAGTTCATCGCCACGCCCGCGCCGCTTGGGACGATGCCTCTGTTCGTGCGCGCGGGTTCGATTCTCCCCATGGGGCCGAGGGAACAGTACACCGGCCAAAAGCCTGATGATCCTATCGAACTTCGCATTTATCCGGGCGCTGACGGCGACTTTACACTTTACGAAGATGACGGGACGACCTACAACTACGAAAAGGGCGCGAAAGCCACCATTCCCATGCACTGGGATGACGCCACCCGGACGCTTACCCTTGGCGCGCGGCAGGGCAGTTTCCCAGGCATGCTCCAGAACCGGACTTTCAATGTGATTTGGGTGGCTGAAGGCCACAGCGACGGGCTTAATCCGACGGAGCCCGTTGATCGCACGGTGCATTACCACGGGCAGCCCATTACTGTTCAGCGGTAACGGTCTGTCGCGGAAGCATCGAGCCGCAGAGTTTGATCGGCGGCCAGGTTAGGGCCGGAAAATCTTCCCTGGCCGCGACTTGCAGTTTAAACGGGAAGCGCATCGATGGTAAAGCGCCCTGCCATTCGCGGGAGGGACGGCAGCCAGGACCTGCCATTGAACGCTATCCTTCGGGTATCTTCTGCTTTTCAGAGTTGAGGGAATATGCCAGCCAAAGTTTACTTCTTGAAGGGCGACATCACCAACATGGAAGTGGATGCGATCGTGAACGCGGCGAACAACGACCTGATGCTGGGATCGGGAGTGGCCGGGGCGATTCGCCGCAAGGGTGGTCCCACGATTGAAGAGGAATGCGAGCGCATCGGGTCCATCCGCCTGGGCGAGGCGGCGGTAACTCCGGGAGGCAAGCTGAAGGCCTGCTACGTGGTCCACGCGGCAAGCATGCGCCTGGGTGGCCGGACGACGGCGGAGTTGCTCCGCAGCGCGACCCGGAACAGCTTGCTGCGGGCGGAGGAAAAAGGGCTGAAGACCATTGCCTTTCCCGCCATTGGCACGGGAGTCGCCGGATTTCCCATGGACGAATGCGCGGACATTATGATCCGGGTAGTCTTCACGCATCTCGAATCGCGCAGCAGCCTTGAGAAAATTTACTTTGTTCTTTACGATGACGCGGCCCTCAAAGTTTTTGAGGACGCCTATCAGAAGCTCTCGCCCGTCCTGAAACGGAAGGATGAAGGCTTCTAATGGCCGAGTGGAGGCGTTTGCCGGAAGCGGAGCGCGAGCCTTCTGCGCATTGGGTGCAGAAGGAGATGGAGAATCATGCCTTCTAATCCCCCGTCCGGAACCGGTCCTTCACGCTAGCCCAAGGTGTGTGTTATCGGGCGGGCTGGGTGTAGGGCTTCTGAATGTAGCGGTTGGCCTGGTCGAGAGCGCCCTGCGTATTGTCTTTGGTCTGCAGCGCGCGCTGGTATTCGTTGATGGCCCGGTCGCGCTGGCCCGTGACATCAAAGATTTTGCCCAGGGTCAGGTGGGACCAAACCTCCACCCATTTGGGTTGCAGATTTCCATCCAAGGCGGCCCGTAATTCTTCAGCAGCGGCGTTGTAATTGCGGAGCGTGAAATAAATCTGCCCCATGCGAAAGTGGGCCAGCGAGTTGTTCTTGTTCTGCTCCACAACCTTCTGATACTGCTTGATGGCTTCAAGATAAGCCTGCTGCGCGACAAGCTGGTCGCCTTTCGCGATCTCCACTTGGGTTTTAATCGCGTCCGTGAGTTTCAGAATATAGCTGCCGGGATCGACTTCCACGCGGGTGGGCCGGGTGACGGTATTGACGGCGAAGTCTGCCGTGGTTCCGACCATCTCCACCCGGTCGTTGATGGGCCTTCGGCCCTCGGAGAAGACTCGGACATCGACAGGCATCCGGAAAATGTCGAGGTCCTGCTGGATTTTACCGACCACCTGGTAGTGCTGTCCGATGCGATAGACCGCCCACGACTGCTTGAATTGAGGCACTCCGGTGGAGCTTACCCATTGAGCGAAGAAATAAGTCAAGCTCTGTTTGCTCGCCTTTTCCGCCAGTTGTTCAAAGTCCTGAGTCGAAACGGATTTCCACGCGTACAGCCGAACCAGATTCTGGAGCGTTGCCTTGAAAGCATCATTGCCGATCACCCAGCGCAGCATATGGAAGACCATCGCGCCTTTCTGGGAGACAATCGATTCGTATTCCGGCGTGAAAGGCTGGATTGATCCCGCCTGGCTGATCGGAGCGGCTTCTTCGTGCGTCAGGGCTCCGATGGCGGTCGAATGCATCAGGCTTTCAAAGGCCGCCTCGCCCTGGGTTTCCCGCAAATAGAGCGCCATGGAATAGAGGGAAAGGCCGTCGTCCAGGAAAGAGTCGTCAGGCGTCGCAGGGCTCAGCAGGCAGCGCCACCACTGGCGCGCGATTTCATGGGCCAGAAGCTGGTCGTTGACCGGCTCGGAGAATCCGCGGGCGGCGAGCGCCACAATGCCTGGGGCGGAATAACCGCCGACGGTATCATTTGCAATCTCAACGACGGCCAGATTCCCATTCGGCAGCGAGCCGAAGGTGGAGGAAAAAAAGCTCAAAATCTTTGCGGCCGTGGCGCCGTAATCCGCGGCGTAGTTTTCATCGCCGGGCTTCAAGTAGAGCGCAATATCTCCCCCAAAGGCGGTCTCATGTTGAACGCTGTACTTGCCGGCAAAGACGCTGCCCGGGAAGGACGTCTGGTCATATTCGAATGAGTAGGTGCTGTTGCCGGCCGTCTGGGCGGGAGCCGACGTGGCGCCGGAGGCGATGACGGTTTCATCGGAAGGCACGGTGATGTGCAGGCTTGCCGCGAATCGGTTGAGCCCGGGCGATTTAACGGGGAACCAGCGCGCGGGGTAGAGCAGGTAAGAGCCTTCAGGTCCGACGTACGCCAATTTGAGGCCTTCGATGGGACTTCCTTCCGATGAGTGGAGGCTTCCCTTGTAAGTGACCGTCACGGAAGAAGGTTTTGCGGGCGCGAGCGGATTGGTCAAATTCAGTTGAAGGTTCAGCCCCTGTTGTTGAAATTGAATGTTCTGACCGTTGGCATCGACAGCCTTCTCTACCCGCAGGGCGCTGTTGAGCTGGAAATCGAGCTCGGTAAGACTTGTCCGGGGGGTGAAGTCAATCTTCGCACTGGCGCTGAGAATGTGGGTTGCCGGGTAGAGTTGAGCATTGATGGCGTACTTGGTAACGTCGAATCCCTGCGAGGAATCGGTCTGGGCTCTTGAAGCGACCGCAAAAAGAACGGCGCAGAGCAAGGCGGCGGTAAAACCATACGCGATTCGAAACTCAGGACGCCGATTCTCTGTCAGACTGCGAAAAAAAACAAAACGTTTCATGGAAGATGTAAGCCTTTCCAGGCGAAATGCGATCGACGGCACATTTCTATTGGCTGAAATTGACCCGTTTGCAAGTAAAAAAGTACACTTCTTTGGGTTCTTGCGTCAATGCGCCCTCTTCAGGGATGCTTCAACCACTCTTTATGGATGCCCCTGGCGGCTCAAGATGCCGAATGATTGCATCCGCCGCCCGCTCAATGGCCCCTGCCGGGCCCAGTCGCGCCTTGACTTCGCGGAGGCCCTGGACCATTTGATTGCGAACCTTTTCGCCGTCGAGCAGAAATTCCACGCGGGCCGCCAAACTTGCGGCGTCGAAATCATCCTGGATCATCTCAGGAACCACCGGCTTGCCAGCCAGCAGATTGACCATGCTGTAAAACGGAACGTCGATCATTATTTTGGCGCACATCGCGGTAAATGCTGAAACACGGTAGACCACCACCATGGGGCGTTCGCATAAAGCCGCTTCAATGGTGGCGGTTCCGCTGGCGACCACGGCGACGTCGGCATGCCGGAGGGCGTCGTGCGTTGCGTCGCTGAGCGTTCGGATCGCGGCCTGGCCCACGTATCGCGTCTCTACAATGGACTCGATCCAACGAGGGTTAAGCGTGGGAGCCGCTGCTACGATGAACTGAACGGGGCGTGATACCGAAAGGCGTGTGGCCGCATCAAGCATTGCCGGGAGGTTCAAGGACGCTTCGGTTTTACGGCTTCCGGGCAGCAGTGCGACGGTCGGAAGCTTTTGATCGAGGCTCGCATAGCGGAAAAACTCCTCGCGTGTGCGGCTGGAGCTTGCCATGTCAACCAGCGGGTGCCCAACGTATTCGACTGGCACGCCCGCCTTCTTGTAGATTTCTTCCTCAAAATCGAAGAGGCAAAGCATCTTGTCCACGTATCGCTTAATCTTATGGATCCTCCATTTTTTCCACGCCCAGATCTGGGGGCTTACAAAGTAAACGACCGGAATGCCGTGCCGTTTGAGCCTTTTCGCCAATCTGAGGTTGAAGGAGGGGGAATCGATGAGAATTGCAACAGAGGGTTTCCTGCGAATGGATTCCTCGACGAGCAGCCGCATGCCCGCGTAAGCCTTGGGCAGCCCCGAAACAACCTCTGAGATGCCAATCAAGGCGACTTGATGGAGATCGACGACCGTTTCCACGCCTGCGCCGCGCAGGGCTTCTCCGCCACAGCCAAAAAGCTTGAGGTCGCTGATCCGCGCTTCAAGCGCGCGGGCCAGGGCAGCTCCGTAGATATCGCCGGAACGCTCTCCGGCAACGATCATGAGGGAGGTTTGGGTCATGATTCACTGGCCGGCTTGGCGGAAGCCGTGAGAATTTCCTGATCCTTATACTGGAGCTGATAGAGTTTGAAATAGATACCTTGTTTGCGCAGCAACTCTTGATGCGTGCCTACTTCCCGCACCCTTCCCTTGTGCATGACGACGATTTTCGAAGCGTTCTGAATGGTTGAGAGGCGATGAGCAATTACCAGGGAAGTGCGATCTTCGATGAGCTTCTGGAGCCCTTCCCGGATCATATGCTCGGTTTCCGTGTCCACGCTTGAGGTGGCCTCGTCAAGAATCAGGATCTTAGGATTGTGGGCCAGGGCGCGCGCAAAGGAAAGCAATTGTTTTTGGCCCGAGGAAAGCGTGGCGCCCCTTTCTTTGACCGGCTCATCGAAGCCTCCGGGAAGGCTTTCAATGAAATCCAGCATGTTAACGCGCCGAGCCGCCTCACGGACCTGCTGGTCGGAAATGTCCGGAGTGCCCAGGCGGATATTGCTGGCGATGGTTCCCGAGAAGAGATAAGGGTCCTGCAAGACGATGGCGAAGTTCTTCCGAAGGTCATGAAGCCGGAGTTTGCGCACGTCGATACCGTCAAACATCACGGAACCATCCTGTACGTCATAGAAGCGCAGCAGGAGGTTGGTGAGGGTCGTTTTGCCCGCGCCGGTGTGCCCGACAACTGCTACGGTCTCTCCCGGCGCGATGGAAAATGAAACGTCTTCAAGAACGCGGTGATCATCTCTGTAGGCAAAACCCACCTTGTGGAATTCCACGTTTCCCTGAGGGTTTTCGAGGAGCCTGGATTCGGGCGGATTGTCGATCCTGACCGGCGTGTCCAGCAGCTTGAAAATCCGCTCGGAACTGGCCATGGCCGCTTGCAGGATATTGTATTTGTCGCTGAGGTCCTGAATGGGCCGGAAGAAGCGTTGGGAATATTGAATAAAAGCAATTGCAGTTCCAATGGTAACCGTGCCTTCCAGATACATGCCGCCGCCCTTGTACAGGATGATGACGATGGCCAGCACGCCCAGGAATTCCACCGTGGGATAGAACAAAGCGTAGGCCATGATGGAGTCCTTGTATGCCTTCATGTGCGCCCTGTTGATCCGTTCGAACTCCTCAAAGCTGCGATCTTCCCGGTTGAAGAGTTGGAGGACCGACATGCCGGTAATGTGTTCCTGAAGGTAGGAATTGATTCGGGCAATGGCCAGGCGAATCCGCCGGTAGGATTCGCGCACGGCTTTGCGGAAGGCCACGGTGGCCAGAACAATGAGAGGCAGAACGGAAAACGTCAGCAGAGCAAGCCGCCAGTCAAGCTCAAGCATGACTACCATGATGCTGAGCAGGGTAAAGAAATCTCCGAAGACGGCCACCACGCCGGAAGCGAACAGATCGTTCAGAACGTCCACGTCTGTGGTGACGCGGGTGACAAGCCGGCCGACCGGATTGCGGTCATAGAAGCTCATCTGCAGGCGCTGGAGGTGTCCGAAAATCTGCTTGCGCAGGTCGTACATGACCTTCTGTCCAACCAGTTGCATCGCAAAGGTCTGGGCAAATTGCAGGATGAAGGTGAGCAGGACGGTGGGCAGGAAAATCAGGAACGCAATCTGAAGAATGCCGGCGCGAGGATCAGAGTTGAGGAAGTGGGCCAGGAATTGCGGTGTCTGATGGTGTTTCGACGGGTCCAGGTACCGGTCGATTTCCACCTTCAGCAGATAGGGCGGCACGGCTTGCAGCAAGCCGTAAAAGAATATGGCGATGAGCGCAAAGAAGACTACTCGGCGATAAGGGCGCAGATACGCCAGCAACCTCCGCATCAGCCGGGCATCGTAAGCTTTGCCTAAAACTTCCTCTTCGTGCATTCCGTCAGCCATGGTCTATGCCAGTTAAACTTCCTTTTCCAAAGCTTCTTCAATCAATTGCTTGTTGTACAACTCCGCGTAATGACCATTTATTGCCAGGAGTTCCTCATGGGAACCGCGCTCCACAATGGCACCGGCGTGGAGGACGACGATTTCGTCGGCATTGCGGATGGTTGAAATGCGGTGCGAAATCAGAATCGTAGTCCTTCCGGCCATCACTCCGGTGAGGTGCTGGAGGATCTTTTCCTCGGTGTAGGTGTCCACGCTCGAGAGCGCGTCATCGAGAATCAGAATCCGCGGATCGCGCAGGATGGCCCGCGAAATCGCCACGCGCTGTTTTTGGCCTCCCGATAAGGTGAGCCCGCGCTCACCCACCATGACATCGAAGCCCTTGGGGAAACTCATGATATCAGGGAGGATATTGGAGATTTCGGCGGCGTGCTCCACCTCTTCCTGGGAAGAATCCGGGGCACCGAACCGCACGTTTTCACGAATCGTGTCGCTAAAGAGAAAAGTCTCTTGCGGAACAAATCCAATATGGGAGCGCAAGGTCTTGAGCGGAAACTGGCGGACTGGAATACCGTCCACCAGCACGCTTCCTTCAGGAGCTTCATACAGCCGCGGCACCAAAGCGGCAAGCGTCGACTTTCCTGAACCTGTCGCTCCCACAATCGCTACGGTCCGGCCGGGAGGGATGCGCAGGTTGATGTTCTTCAGAATTGGGAAACCGTTATAACTGAAGGTGAGGTTGCGGAACTCGATTTCACCTTCGAGGGTGGCCGCTGGATTTTCGGGGACGAATCGGTCATCGATTCCGGGCTGGGCGGCGAAGATCATCCAAAGGCGCCCAAGCGAGGCCAACCCACGTTGAATGATGTTGGTGACCCACCCGAGCGCGATGATGGGCCAGATGAGATACATCAGGTAGATATTGAAAGCCGCAAAGGTCCCGACGCTGATTTCTCCGGAAAGAACATGTTCGCCGCCGACCACCATGATTAATAGAAAGGACGCGGCAAACAGGAGCGCCAGGGCCGGCCACAGAAAACTCGTGATCCAGATGAGCCGCTTGTTTTTCTCAACAAACATCCGGTTCATCCGGTTGAACTCCTGGTTTTCAGCGTCTTCCTGGCAGAAGGCGCGTACCAGCCGGATGCCCGACAGGCTTTCCCGAACCCGCTCCGTCAGTTCCGAATACATCGCCTGGATCTTCTCAAAACGTTCATGAATTCTCTGCCCGAAGAATTTCACCGCGACGGATGCCAGAGGCAAAGGCGCGATGGCCAGCAGGGTCAGACGCATGTCGAGGTGGGCCATCAGAATGATGGTGGCAATCCCTGAGACGATGGTATTGGCGGAATACATGATTCCCGGCCCGACGATATTGCGGACGGCGCTCAGATCATTGGTCAGCTTCGACATCAGGTCCCCGGTGCGGTGCTCGTTGTAGTAGCGCTGGTCGAGCCGCATCAAATGCCGGAACAGATCGTTGCGCAGGTCGTACTCGACGTCGCGTGAAATGCCGATCAGCATCCAGCGCATCCAAAACTGGAAGACGGCCTTGATGAGCGCAACGCCGAGAAGCAAACCGGCAAAAAAGAGAACCGCTTGCAGGCTTACCCGATGAGTAAGGCCGTCAATCGCATCTTTAATGATCAGTGGGACCGTAACGCCCACTACCTGGGTGATGATGAGGGCGCAGAAGCCGATTGCGTAGCGCTTCTTATATTTCGTTAAGTATGGATAGAGCGGACGAAGGGGATTTCGCATTTGTTTCGATGGTGGTTCGGGTTCGGGAAGCGGCCCAAGTTCCGCCCCGCAAAGACAATACTTTTTGATTATAACTGACCGTCTCCCACGCTGCCAGCCGGAGTGCGCACAAAGCTGTTTTTGCGCGGCCCCTCAGTCCCGTCTGGCCACGCAAACCCGATTCAACCGCAGGCCGGGAAATGGTCTGGGTTCAATTAGATGCCGTTAAGGGGTTGACGTTACCGTGCGAATCGGGGCTTGCTCCATGCCGTTTCCTGTTTCCAACACCCCCCGGAATTTACGGCATTTGTCCGGCATGGCGATTCTTTCAAGTTGACCCTTTGCGCGGCACTACGTAAAATCGGGCTATTGTGTTGCTTTCTTCGCGGGCGGCAGGAAGCAACCCATTGATGAAAGGCAGGGAACGGGTGAAGAAGGCGAAAAAGGCGAAAAAGGCATTAATCGTAGGAGTCGCCCTTGTGTTGGGATCCTGTGCTTCCAAGCAACGGGTCGCTGTCACACCACCGACGTCAAAGGTTCCTCCACCCAAATCGCTTCCCGTCGAGTCGTTGCCGCTTCCCGTTCAGGCCGCGGATACCAAGGCTCAGGACCCGGTCAGTGTTCTGATCGCCCAGGTTGAAGCAGCGTATAACCAGGGCAAACAGGAGTATCGAGCCGGCAACTTGGAAGCCGCCAAACGGCAGTTTGACCGGGCTTTGCGCCTCCTCCTTGAATCCAAGATGGACATTCAGGACAATAACCGTCTCCAGGCCGAGTTTGAGAAGGTGGTTGAAAACACTTACGGCCTGGAAGTTGCGACCTTGCAAAATGGTGACACGCTAAGCCAACACGAATATGAACCGGCTCCCATCGAGTCTTTTGCCGGTCTGACCTTTCCTGTAGACCCGAAAGTCCGGCAGCGCGTCCAGCAAGAGCTCCTTTCAGTGCGCTCCGACCTGCCGCTGGTCTCGAACGACTATGTGGCAGGATTCCTTACATACTTTCAGAATCACGGGCAAGGCTTTATTGGAAGAGTGCTGCAACGCGTTGGAATCTACCAGCCGATGATTTCCGCGGTGCTTCGCAAGGATGGATTGCCGCAGGATTTGATTTACCTTGCTGCGGCGGAGAGTGCCTTCAATCCCTTTGCCGTGTCAAGCTCTGGAGCGAGGGGCATTTGGCAATTCATGGCGTCTCGCGGCCAGGAATATGGCCTTCATATCAACCGATGGGTTGATGAGCGGGAAGACCCGCTGAAATCTACGGAAGCGGCGGCCCATCATCTGAAGGATCTCTACCAGGAGTTCGGGGATTGGTATCTGGCGATGGCCGCCTATAACTGCGGGCCCCTGAACGTCCAGAAGGCCATTGAAGAGACCGGTTATGCGAACTTCTGGAAGCTTCGCGAATTGAACGCCCTGCCCACGGAAACCCAGAACTATGTGCCGATTATTATCGCAACGGCTCTGATTGCCAAAGACCCAAGGGCCTACGGGTTTGATGTTCAGCCGGACCCTCCCCTGAAAGTGGACCACGTGGTGGTCACATCTCCGACGGACCTTCGCTTGGTTGCAGATCTCATTGATCGGCCGGTAAAAGAGCTGGTCAGCTTGAACCCAAGCCTCCTAAGCTGGGCGACGCCCATGAACGAGGCGAAATACGTGCTCAATCTTCCGGAGGGAACCAAGAAAGAATATGAGGAACGCATCACGGAAGTGCCTCCCTCGAAGCGAATCTGGTGGAGGGCCTATAAGGTTAAAGCGGGAGAAACGCTTTCGGCCATTGCACGCAAATACCGAATTCCTTCGAGCGCGTTGGCAAGGGCCAATCACCTTGCAGCGGGCGACGATCCTGAAGTTGGCGCACACTTAATTCTTCCTCTTCCGCCGGGCCGAGAGGCGTTGTACCGCCAAGGGCGCTATTATCGCTACCGGATCCGACGGGGTGACACGCTGGGGGCGATCGCGGCCCGGTTTCATGTGCGAGTCTCTGATCTCCGGCGCTGGAACCACTTGAGGGGATCGATTATCGTCGTGGGAAGAACTTTAAGGTTGTTCGGCGGAGAACGAGCAAGATGGGCCGATGACAGCAGGCCGAGAGAAAAATGGAACAGTAATGTGTATGAATATCGCGTCCGGCAGGGCGATACGCTTGGCCTGATTGCCCGCCATTACAATGTGAGTGTTTCCGATCTGCGCCGCTGGAACCATTTGAGGGGATCAGAGATTGTTGTGGGAAAAATCCTGCGGGTACGCGGCGTCCGGCGGGCGGCGCAAGCTGAGACCTCCGGCGCGAAAGGGACGCGTATGAACGTGAACGAATATCGCGTTCAATCCGGCGATACGGTAAGCGACATTGCGGATCGTTTCCATGTGACCGTAGCTGACCTACTCCGCTGGAACCATTTGAGCAGTTCCAGGATTGCTGTGGGCGAAACGTTAAGACTGAAAGGCGCAAGCCGAACCAGCAGGGTTGCTGACAGGTCGGAAAGAAAAGGCAAGTCCTCCCCTGCCTACCATTACCGGATTCGGCGCGGGGATACGCTGGCTGTTATTGCAGACCGGTTTAATGTATCGGTTGCACAAATTCAGCGCTGGAACCACCTGGATGGTTCCCTGCTTGTTCCCGGTCGGACTTTAACCCTGTATGGGGTATCAGAGGACTAAGCCGGTCTGAGGGTTGTGATGACTCTTGACAGAAATAATTTGGTGTTATACATCTGCCGCTTCTGACTTTAGGGCCGGAAGGATTCGGCGCCTGTAAACGAGTAGTTGCTCCTTAACTGAGGTAATCTGAAGAGGAGGATTTTATGGAGTTCGATGACAATGAAAGAGAACCAGGAGACGAGTTAGAGGATTACAGTGATGAATTCTCCTCCGATTATCGCGAGGAGGATGATGAAGGCCTGGATGCGGAAATCGAAGACCTGAACGAAGAAGTGTCCGACGAACTGGAGGAAGTAGATCGGATTGAGCCGGTGGTGATGCCTGCTTCTGCTCCAGCAGCTCCTCCCAGGGTTCGCCGACCTGCCCGCCCGGCGAAGCCGCGTCTTTCCAAAGCGAAAGCCAAGCCCAAGAAGGCTGCAAAAGCTAAACCCAGGAAAGCTGCCAAGGCTGAGCCGAAGAAGGCTAGGAAGACCAAGGCCAAGCCAAAGAAAGCCGCAAAGACTGAGCGGGCTAAGCTGAAGAAGCAAATCCGAAAAGTTAAGAAGAGTCCCAAGGCCAAGCAGGCCCAAAAGTCCTCTGGAAGCAAGATGAAGGGGAAGCCTAAAGGCCGGCGCTGATTGCAGACGGAGGCTAGGTGGGCGAACTTCATCTGTCATGCCGCCTAGGAGGACTGCCGCGAGGGTTGGGGCTTGGTTGAAGGGCGGGGGATTTCATGCCCAGGTTGTGAAACGCATGATGGGATGAGCCTTTGCTCATTGTGCATCCTGAAAGGTGCGGGCTGGATTTCTATTTGGAGCATATGAAGGGTCGGGACATCTCGGCTCAAGAAGCGGAGCGCCGGGGCGATGCTCTTGCTTCGCCGGGACTTTCAGGAATGGGTCCGAAGGGCGCTCCAACCATTCGGAAAGTTCTTGCCGTTGAATTCATCCGTCGAATGCGTGGAGGCTCGCAGCCCTTTCTGATGGGTTGTGACGACGGTCAAACCTACGTTGTAAAGTTCAGGAACAATCCCCAGCATGTGCGAATCCTGGCCAATGAAATGCTGACCAGCCATCTGGCCATGCTCATCGGACTTCCGGTTCCCGTCCGGGCCTTTGTGGAGGTTTCTCGATCCTTGATAGCCGGCAATCCGCTTCTGAAGTTCGAAGTCGCGGCTCGCGAAGAACGGTGTGATGCGGGATTGCAATTCGGGTCGCAATTTCCGGGCGCGCCCAGCCGGACTTTAGTAGTTGATTTTCTTCCCGACCGTTTGCTCCGCCGGGTCAACAACTTGGCGTCGATTTTTGTGGGCGCCTATGTGTTGGATAAATGGACGTGCAATTGTGACGGCCGCCAGGTGATCTTTCACCGCGATGCTGATCAAAGCCGGCCCGAGTATTCCGCCACACTGATTGATCACGGGTTCTGCTTCAACGACGGGGAATGGAACTTTCCCGACAGCCCGATTCGCAGCCTTTACCCGCGCCGCCTGGTCTATGAAAGCGTGCGCGGATTGCAGTCGTTTGAACCTTATCTATCCCGGATTGAGAACGTCGAGGCCGCCGAGTTGGAGGAAGGCCTGCGCGAGGTGCCACGGGAGTGGTGCGGTGATGACCCTCAGCAACTGTCGCGATTGGCGGAACGGCTATATTCCCGCAGACGGAGCGTGCGCCAGCTCATCATTGACGCAAAAAACAGCTCGCTTGCGCCCTTTCCGAATTGGGATTGAAGTTGAAGGAATCAAGTTTCGAGATGGAAGCATGAGATCCGATGGCTGAAGAGGCAAATCTTAAAGAATGTTCGGTCTTTCTGGTCCATTACGTGCCGGACCCGGTGCGGGGCGAGTATCTCAATATCGGGATGTTTTTATATAGTCCCGAGGAGAACTACCTGGGCTGCCTTTTCACGGACGATTTCCGCCGCGTCAGGCGCTTTCATCCCCAGGCTGATCTGGATTTTCTTCGCGAACTCCAGCAGGATTTTGAGCAGCAGATCGACGAGCATAGCGAAGAATTACAATCCTACCTGGACTGGATGGAGCGATCGTTTTCAAACCTTGTGCAGATCTCGCCCGCAAGGACCTGTCTGCTCCGTGACCCTGCGGCGGAGATGCAGAGTCTGTTTGACCGTTACGTCGGCGCCCGGATTGAAGGCCCTCTGCCTTTGGACACGCGGGTGCGGGTCAAGCAGCGCCTGCGTCTTTCGCTGGTCCGAGCCGGAGTGTGGGAACATCTGGAGAGGAGTATTCCGGCCGCGCGGTGGACGCAGCCGGGCGATCCTTTTGCTTTTGATTTCGGCTACCGGCCGCTCGAAGTTGCCGGCAAGCCCAACGGGCATATCAAGCTTATCCACGCTCTCTCTCTCAAACGGGACGTTGAAATGGCCAAGGTCCTGGTTTACACCCTGGACCATGTGCGCCGCAGCGAGCCTACCGAACTCACGGCGGTGGTTGAGGGCCTGGCTGTGCCCGGCGACGAGGTGGCGATCCTTTCGCAGAACATCCTGCAAGAGGGCGGGATCGCAATCCAGCCTGTCGCGTTCGCAAATGAATATGCCCAGTCCATCCGACAAGAGTTGGTCCTTTAGCTTGCAGGGAAAGTTCGCCCGTGGTTTTGGATCTCCATGTTGAATGTTATGCCGGATTCAAGGCGGACGAACGGCCTGTCCAATTCAGATTTTGCGGAAAGCGCGCTCGCACCTTCAAAGTGGAGGAGATCGTGGACTAGTGGTACGGTCCGGGCTGCCGTTGCTTTAAGGTCCGGGCGGATGACGGCAATCTTTATGTCCTTCGTCATCAGGAAAGCGAAGACCTCTGGGCGCTCGATTCGTTCCGCCAAGCCAAGTTGCGGCCCGAATGACTTCCTTTTCAACGGAAAAGTTCGGTTTGGAAGTCTGCCCCGGAAATGGATTTTCGGCGGGGTGGCAGAAGGTTGCGACGTAGTTTCCGCAAGGTTTGATGCTGCCACCGGCGCTCCTGTCCTGTCTGCCGCAGTTGTGGAACCTCTTGCTTGATTCGCTCCCACCTATTGTTGTACCTCGATACGGCTGGTTGCATCTGCGATTCATTAGCGATACACTTTGGCCGCATTATGCCGCGAGTTAGAAATCTCGATTCTGTTTTATCCAGGAGGAATCTTAAATGGGCCAAAAAAGGATTACTCGTCGCAGCTTTATGGGAAAAGCGGCCGGCGTAACCGGAGGAATGATGGCGGCGCGCTCGATCATGCTGGAGGCAACTCCGATCGGGCTTCCCGCCCACCCGCCCGCGCCAAGCGACACGATACGTTTCGGCATCATCGGCGTCGGCATGCGGGGCGGGGGCCTTCTCCCGGCAGCCATCAAATTGCCGGGCGTTGAGTGCGTCGCAGCCTGCGAGCTTTACACCAGCCGCCAGGAGCTTGCCAAGCAGATTGTGGGCAAGCCCATCCAGATCACCGAGCGTTATCAGGACCTGCTGGACCGCAAGGATATCGACTGCATCCTGGCGCCTGTTCCCGACCACTGGCACGAGCGCATCGTGCTCGATTGCTGCAAGGCCGGCAAAGACGTCTATGTTGAAAAACCCATGACGCATGAAGTCCAGCAGGGCTTCCCGATCATCGATGCCGCCAAAAAATACAACCGCATCGTGCAGGTGGGCAGCCAGGAACCAAGTTCCATGCTTTACACCAAGGCTCGAGAGTTGATGCAGCAGGGCGTGATCGGCGACGTCTGCCTGGTGGAATCGACCATGGGCCGCAACAGTCCCTGCGGCGCCTGGCGATACGCCATCCCGCCGAACCTTTCTCCCCAGACCCTCAACTGGACAACCTGGCTGGGTTCCGCGCCCAAGCGCCCGTTCTCCAAGGAACGGTTTACGCGCTGGCGCTGCTGGGAGGATTACGGCGAAGGTATTTCCGGCGATCTGTTCATCCACTCGCTGACCGGCATTCACTACGCGATGGATGTGCAGGCTCCGCCGAAGCGCGCAGCCACCATGGGCGGCCTTTTCCGCTGGCACGACGGCCGCGACTTCCCCGATGTGATGACCACCGTCTACGACTATCCAAACTTCCGCGCCATGCTGCGGGTGACCCTCAACACCAGTGAAAGCGAAGTCTATCGTTTTATGGGCACCCACGGAATTTTGGAGATGGGCGGCATTGAAAACCCCCGCGGGTTCACCATCATGCCGCAGGACGGCAAGAACCATAACCCGTGCGCGCCGGCCTGGCCGTCGGAAATGGAAGCCGCGTACTCCAAGAAGTGGCACGCCGAACATGACACGCCTCCCGGCGAAGCCAAGGCCATTGAGTCGGTCTCGTATTACGCTCCTCCCGACTATGACAGTACGAGTGAACACTTGTGGAACTTCTTCCAGTCCGTCAGAACGCGGCGGCCCTCCATCGAGGGACCTGAATTCGGCAACAACGCCGCCATTGCCTGCCACATGGCCAATTACGCTTACTTCCATAACGCCATTGCCGTGTGGGACCATGAAGCCCGCAAGCTCACTTCGGCCTAAAGAAGCGCAGCGGTAAGGGGCCGGGATCTCAAGGGCTAGACAACTGATCATCGAGGGGCGGCAGAAGCTTTCGGGCATTTGCCGCCTCATTTCTTGCAGGAGCGCGGCCATCCTGAACGCCAGCAAAGAATCCCGCTTCGTTTCGCTCATAGCTTGTTCGGCTCCCGTCTGTTATCCAACGATTAATAGGCTAGCCGTGCGGTAATGGCGAGGCTTTCCACGGTATGCGGCGGGCAGGCAATTCTTGGCTGGTCTTCGGTTCGTTTTTTTGGCCATCCTGTGTTTTCAACAACTTGCTTAGGTTTGTTTTAGCTTCGTTTTCGGTTCGTTTTGGCTGTTTTTTCCACAGCCCTCTTTTGTTTTCAACAACTTCCTAGCTTCGTTCCT
>JAJYHU010000084.1 GCA_021784615.1 Acidobacteriota bacterium
GATTGCTGGCTCGCGGTGCCACGGCGCGCCGGAGCCCCGACGCTCACTCGCCACCCTTTCAGGAGTGCGCTGGAAGGCTTACCACCGTAAACAAATGAGAACGGCGGAAGCTTGGCCGCAGGCCCCATCGTGGAGAAATTTGTCCTGGCCCACTCTCGGGCATGCTCCAACTCCCCACGAGACGGTGACACCGCCTTGCTCCCAACAGAGAACGAGAAGGAGACGAGCACTCCGATTAAAGTCATGATCATCCGACGATAGAATTTCATCTGCATGTCATCAGCCTCCGATGGAAATATCAACAATTCCCGCGCTCGCTTTTTGGCGCGCTCCGGGTCCGACCAGAACAAGGGGTCTTCAGCCGGGAAAACTGGAACCACCGGCACCGGAATGTTGTACTCAATGGGCGGTGCGCCCGGCACATCCACAAAAATCTTTCCCTGGGGCGTATCCGTGGTTGGATATTCAGCCAGTTGATGAGCTGCTTTTCTCCACCGGGCTGCTTCCTCTCGATCGCGGCCCAGTATCTCCGCCGCATCCGCCGCCGCAAGAAGGTGATACCGGAAAAACCCAATGGCGGAAGCGCTGTCGCGATTGCGCTCAAACTTGGGCGTGATGCCCCAGTGTTCAGGGGAAATGGTGGGAAAGATATGAAGCCGACCATCTCGTGGGACATAAGCCGAGCAGTCCTCACGCTGGCTGCGGTTTAGGAACCACTCGTAGAAGCTCGCCACTTCGGCCAGCAGCGGGTAGGCCCGCTCCTCGAGAAACTTCCGGTCGCCTACGTACTGCCAATGGCGCCAGAAGTGCTGTGCTACCCACGCCGATATCTCCATCCATGGCTCGTAAAAAGTGCACGTAAATAGCGCCTCGTCATGATGGATCGGATAGTCGTTAAAAGTGAAGAAGGCTCCGACCGCTTGATCGCCAAACGCCGCGAGTGCGTTCCTCCGAGCACGGGGCAAAATCTCGGAAACCCGGTCCAGATAGGGTTCGGCCAGTTCAGGGTGATTGGTGATAAAGGCCGGCCAGAAGGTCTGTTCAAAGTTATAATCGAGAGTATAGTTTCCATGAAAGACGCTATAGTCATTCCATATCCAGTTGCCGAACAAGCCAGGCGCTGTTGCACGCGGGCGTGAGCAGCAAGCGAGCCGGTAGAGATTGCGATAGAAAAGCCCCTCCGCCAGGGTTGCCTGCTTGCGCAAATCAGATTCGGTCCGTCTGCTGGCGGTAATTTCCACAAAGCTTCGCGACCAGAATTGACCCCATTCCTGGGTATGTTGAGCGTGAAGTCTTTCCCAGGGCTCGCCCAAGGCCTGCTCGGTGAGCCGGCGGGCGGCGGCCACAAGATCGCTGTTGCCGTCGGTCGTGGTCCGCACACCCAGAGCAAGCGTAACCGCGGATTTGCTGATCGAGCTCACCCCGCATACGACCCGAGTAGCTTCCCGCGTCAGCGTAGCTTCTGCTCCATCAAGCGCCGCTGCCGCTGCAACCCCAAATCCCCCGGGGAAGGTGGCTTCAACCGGCATCCGCTGAAGCACCCAGAGGCAGTTCCCTGCGGCACCAGTCTCGGGAGGGGGAAGCGGCCAGTTCGCTGGGTCCCGCGCATTTTCGGGCGAGGGGACGCCACCACCGTTATCCAAACGCCTACCAACTTCATTGGCGGTGTCAACATGCCGGACAATCTCTACCTGTAGTCCTGCGGCCGCTGCCGCCGGCATGCGAACGAGCAGGAGATTGCGCTTTTTCTCTAGAAATACCGTCACGCGACCTTGATTCGTTTCGAACTCCAGTGTCGCATCTACCAACCGTAATCTGAGATTTGAGATGGGCCCAAGCCCCGAGAGGCGAAGTTCGCAAACCGGCTTCGGAGTCGGGAAAGGATTAAGCCAACTGGGTTGTACATGGTACATGTCCTTGAAATTCCAATCCCCTTTGCCCACCCGAGCAAGCAATTCCTCAAACGCCGCCACGGGCCGGTCATGTCGCGTATTCAGCCGCCGATCCCATACGTCATTCTTGCCCAGGCTGAAGATGAGCGTTTCTCCCTCCGCCCAAACCGCGGATCCCAGGTCACCATTGCCCAGGAGCAGACCGTCAAATGGGGCTGCCGCCGGTTTCGCCATCACGAAATCATGACGAGCCAATACCTGCTGCCATCTGTCAGCCTCCGGCCACAGGCCCGCTCCAGTGGGCAGAGCAAGCCACGAGCCTACCAGGGAATTGAATGCAGCGCCTCCACCCGCCATAACAGCGCTGTCCTTCAAAAAGTGGCGTCGTGAAATTTTTCGCCGTCTCTTACGCATGCTCTAAGACGCCTTATCGGGAATTCGCTAGCTATTCCCAACAGCCAATCGCATTCACACTCTGAATAACTTCAATAAAGATTGCGTCCGTGGACAAGTTCGTTGCTAACCGCCCTCCCGCGAGTCCACTCATCGCATGCGGTTTTGCTTGCCGAGGCCCCCTACCGATCGAGCGCGATGATCGTGTCGATAGGATTTCGGGCGGATTCGGGAAGCCGAATCACAAGGCCTTCGGAGCCTCGCTTCAGTGGCAGCCGTTTCCCATTGAGAACCGAAGCTTGCCGCACTTTGCTCTCCAAGCCTGGCAGGATCAATTCATATCCGGATGGCCAGTTGAGCACGTGAAGGAAGATTCGCTTGCCCTTCTGAACGGGATATCCCCAGGCCTGGGGAGGGATAGGACCCGGCCGGGTACCATAAATTGCCGCGCCATTCTTCTTGAGCCAGGCGCCCATGGCGCGAAGCCGCATGGCATCCTCAGGGTCAATCGCTCCCGACCCCAGCGGCCCCTGATCGAGCAGATAATTTCCCCCCTTGCCCACAATTTCCACGAGTTTCCGCAATAGAGCGGTGGTGTCTTTGTACGCCTTATCTTTGCTGTTATGAAACCAGCTATTGTTAATGGTGTCGCAAACCTCAAAGGGCCAGCCATCCGGGGCGGGCGGAGGAATGGGGAAATTCAAGAGTTTTCCCTGTGGGTCATAAGTAGTCGTCGTGATCGTGGTTTTCTCGCTGACGTAAAAATCGTAGGGCATGACCAGCCCGCCCTTCTGGTGGATTAGATCGGCAACGGGCTGGCCGTGGTAGGTTCCAATCAAGGATCCCCCATCAAACCAAAACCCTGCAATGGGTCCATATCGAGTAAGGAGTTGCCGCATCTCAGCCAGATAATACGCTCGATAGGCAGGATTGCCGGGTTTGGCATCGGGATAATGCACGTCCGTGACCGGGAAATAAAGGAAAAGTGGAATCTTCTGCCGGTGACACTCGTTCGCCAGAAGCCTCACAAAGTCTTTGTGCGCAGCTGCCGCATCCACGGAATTCCAGGTGTCGAGCGGCGAGTTGTCCCAAAGCGCCATGCTTTGCGCCCAATCGTGCTTGGCCGTAAAAGTGATGTACTTCATGCCCGACTCCTTAGCAAGCTGAACCCACGCTCGGGCGCTGAACTTGCTCGCACTGAAGTGAGCGGGTGTCTGTGAGCCGGGCGGAAGAGACTTCAGCCCCCAGTGAATGAACATTCCAAATTTCCAGTCCTTGAAAGCCTCCTGCGCCTTGGTGAGCGGAGGATGCACCCGGCCGGGAAGATAGGAATCCGGGGCTTGGGAGCCAGCAGGATCTGCATGGAGCGACAAGCTACATCCGGTGATGGTCAGAATCGCCACTGCGATAATCCCGCAGAGGAGCATATTGGTATAAACTCGTTCGACAAGGCTGCGCACAGTCGTAATCCCCCTTAATTCAGGCAGATTGTTACCACAAGCACACGGCAAACATCTTCGCTACACTCCAAGGAAATCTCGTCAGACTCTTGTTCTGAAGGCGACTAATCTCATTCCCAGAAATCCCTGCCGACGTTAGGCCGGCCGATTTCCGCCACGC